>JACDAH010000079.1 GCA_013695505.1 Chloroflexota bacterium
CTGCACGCCATCGCGGCCCAGCTCGAGCTCGCGCGCACCCAGGAGCTGCGAATCCTCGGCGTGGACGACGGACACGAGGCCCGTCCGGGCGACGACGCGCAAGGCCGCGAGATGCTCGGCCGCGTCGGTCGCGACGAGCCCGACGAACTCCTGCTCGCGACCGGCCGGCCGCGGTGTCCGGAACGTCTTGAACGCGATGGCGCCGGCAGCGGCCAGACCTTCGATCGTGTCGAGGTTGTCCGCCCCGGCGCCGCCGTACAGCCCGAAGTCCACGTGCGCCTTTGGTCCGACGAGCGACAGCCGGCGACGCCAGATCTCCGCGTCCGAGACGGCCGGGGACGAGATCGGCATCTCCAGGATCGTCGTGATGCCGCCCGCGGCGGCCGCGGCGGTCGCCGTTCCGAAGTCCTCGCGCCGATCGACCGACGGGTCCCGCGCGTGCGTGTGCGTGTCGATCACGCCGGGCAGGACCAGCGCACCCGCCAGGTCCACCGTGCGACGCGCGTCCGGCGCGCCGTCGCCCTGCCGGATGAGCGCCACGATTCGGCCCTCGTCGACCGCGACGCTTCCCTGGACCTCGCCTTCGGGCGTGGCGAGGCGCCCGTTGGTCAGCAGGAGCTCGACCTCCACGATCAGTGCCCCACGGGATCCCGCAGCAGGTCGCCGAGCAATGCGCCCGGCTCGAGCATCGGGCCCTCCAGTCTGAGGCGCCGGAGGAGCCAGTCAAGCGCCTCGACGGTGACCGGTGCGAGCTGGCCCACCGGCTGGCGCACCGTGGGATGGGCAATCGCACCGCGGCGCTGGTACACGAGCTTTCGGATCGCGAGACTGGCGAAGGGCTGGCTCTCGAATCGAATGAGCGTGGCGAACCGATCGAAGAGCAGGGCGGCTCCGTCCGCGTCCCCGGCGAACCAGCGCCGGACGATTGCGACCAGGACCTCCGGGAATCCGAAGCCGGTCATGGTGCCGTCGGCGCCTGCGGCGAGCTCCTCCAGCAACATCGCGCCACCAAGCCCGCCGAGGATCGACACGCCGGGCGCGAGCTCCCGAAGCTTGCGGACCTTTGGCGGCGACGGCTCATCCTCCAGCTTCACGATGCCGGCTCGCGGAGCCTCCTCGGCGAGCGCCGCCATGAACTCGGCGGTCATGAGAACGCCTGAGCTGGCGGGATGATCCTGCACGACGACCGGGATCGTGATCGCTTCGGTGACCGCGAGGTAGTGGCGGCGGAGGGCGGCGTCGGTCGGACGGGCGAGCGGTGGCGGGGCAAGCATCACGGAATGGGCGCCGGCGCGCTCGGCTTCGCGCGCGTAGGCGACGGCGCGGTCCGTCGAGGCGTGCGTCACGCCGACGCAGACCGGCATCCGGCCGGCCGTCGTACCAAGGATCCCGTCGATCACGCGCGCACGCTCATCGTCGCCGATCTTCGCCGCCTCGCCGAGCACGGCGAGAATCGTCATCCCGGTCACACCGGTGGCGAGCACGAAATTCGCAAGCGTGGCGAGTGACCGCTCGTCGAGGGTTCCGTCGGGCAGGAACGGTGTCGGAACGATGTTCCAGACGCCGCCCGTCCGCTCGGCGGTCATGCGCGATCCGCGACGGGCGCTCGCACCCGGGCAAGGTCGGCCATGGCGAGGGCGCCATATCGCCCGAGGTCGAAGACCTGGGCATTGCCCCTCGATCCAAGGGCTTGCTCGAGGCGATCGATCAGGTCGGCCGGGTGGCCGACGAAGTCGAGGACGACGGCCTCATGCTGCTCGGCGGCCTCCACGACCTGGTCAAGACCGGCGGGTAGCGGCGTCGCGAGCACCACTGGATCGAAGCCGAGTGCCCGCCACTTCGCTTCGGAGGCCGGAACCTGGCCCGGCAAGGGCACCACGACGAGCATCGTCGCGACGCCACGCTCGTGAAGGACGCGTGCCACGGCAACGGCGGGCCGGATCAGCGGCCGATCGCTGGCGAGGTCGTGGAACCCACCGGCGCACAGGAGGAGGAGCGCGTCGGCGCCCGCGGCCTCCGCGCGCCGGACGGCGGCCTGGAGGTGCGGTGCGATCCATGCCTCGTCGACGACGACCTGGCGCCCGTCGGCGAGGCGGGTCGACAGGGGGTTCGCGGCGTCCGACCCGATCGGCGGGACCGTGGCGGGGTCGATGCCGTCGAGGGCGCCCACTTCCAGGATGCGCACGTCGTCGGGCAGCACGGCCCTCAGTTCGGCGACCAGGTCCGGGCGACACGACTGACCGATCTCGAGCGCGGCGACAGTGGGCATTGCCGCCGATGGTAGAGGACGGCATCCGTCGATGCTTCATCGACGTAACCATCTGGCGCGCCAACCGGTATCTAGGCTCGAATGCAGGGAAAGGGACAACTGGCACACTCGTGAAAGTCCCCCTGCCCGGCACAGGCGATGCGCGGAAGGGACGCGGACGGAACGTTGTCTCCATGGGCACCCGCGATCCCGTCGATGCCATCCGCCGTTCCGTGACGGACGGCGCGGCGCGCTCTCCGGGCGGATCTGAAGAGACGCCCCTTCCGAAGCCCGAAGGCACGGCGCGGATCCGGAACCTCGACCCTGATGGTCCAAATGGGGGCCCGCTCGAGGAGCGCCAGCCGTCAGCCGGGCCCACCTCGCCGTTGATCCGCGTGGCAGCTCTGACGGCGCGCATTCTCGATGTCGAGATCTCCGTTCTCAATGTCGTTCCTCCCGGCGCTCAGAGCCCGTCGGCCACGATCCAGGTCGATCGGGACGGTGCGACCGTCGAGCGTCGTCTCGGTCCAGGAGTGCGGACCCTGGCCGAAGTGCCGCTCGTCAGCTCAAGGGGCGCCGCGTTCGGAGTGCTCGGCGTGCGCGATCGGGCGGCCCGCAGCCTCACCGCGGATGAGCTCCAGACTCTGGACGACCTCGGCCGGATCGTCGCCGACGAGGTCGAGCTTCAGGAAGAGGTCCGACGCCAGCGAGCGGCGAACCGGGAACAGACGGAGCACGAGCTGCAGGGCGCGCAGGATGTCGCGACCGTGGCCGCCGCCGTGCGCTCGCTCTCGGGGCTCGAGGAGCCCGGACCCATTCGCCGCGCGATCTGCGACATCGCGCTGCAGCTGACGGGCGCCGACTCCGCCTCGATCTTGAGCGTGGTCGGAGAGGACATGCGCCTCTTCCAATCGGCCAGCGCCGGTCTGACCTGGAATGTCCGCGACAGCCTGGTGAGCGACGAGACTTCGCCCGCGGCGACGGCCTACACGGGCGGCAAGACCGTGGTGCTGACGGCCGAGGAATCAGCCGGGAGCGTCGCCGTAGGCGATCCCCGACCGCTGCCCCTGTTCACGCTGTGGCAGCCGTTCGCCGCCGGGGGTAGCTCGACGGCTGCGGTTCTGGCCCTGGCCTGGCGGGGCCCGCTGATCGTCGAGCCGCCGCGCCTCACGGACCTGACCGAGCTGATCGCGGCCGAGGCGACGACCGTGCTGGAGCGGGCGGATCTGCTCGTCCAACTCGCGGGACTGGCACGGACCGATGAATTGACGGGCCTGCCCAACCGCCGGGCCATCGGCGAAGACCTCGCTCGCGAGATGGAGCGCGCCAAACGACAACAGACGCCGTTGTGCGTGGGCCTTCTGGATCTCGACCTGTTCAAGCGCTTCAACGACAGCCACGGCCACGCCGCGGGCGACGCTCTGCTGACGGAGGCGGCGACGGCGTGGCGGGAGTGCCTCCGCGCCGGAACCGACTCCCTGGGCCGGTATGGGGGCGAGGAGTTCCTGGTCGTGCTTCCGGCCCCGCCCGACGATGCCGTCGCGACGGTGGAGCGACTCCGGTCCCTCACACCGAGGGATCAGACGGCCTCGGTGGGGATCGCCAGCTGGGATGGCACGGAGTCTGCCATGAGCCTCGTCGCGAGGGCCGATGTCGCTCTGTATACGGCCAAGGCCCGCGGCCGGGATCGGAGCGAGCTGGCGGCGACGCCGGCGGCTGAGCCACGACCCGAAGTTCGCCTCGTCGGTGTGTTCCAGCCCGAGCACCGGGCATCGCGCCGAGACTCGTCACCAAGCAGGGGCACGGTGCCGCCGGTCGACGATGCTCCGGATCGCGTCGGCAGATGATCGGATAGCGTTCGGCGCGGATGGCAAGCTACCGCAGCAGCGCCACATCGAAGGTCATGAGCTCCTGTTCCGCCTCGCGGCGGAAAAGGACTCCCGCAAGCGGAGCGCAGCGGGCTGAACGGCGCTTCTTGCGAGGGGCGGCTATTCAACCCACACTCAGCAGGTGATCCCTGACGCGGTCAACGCGGAGCCGCCGCGATACGCACGCGCCGGCGACCTGCACATCGCCTACCGCGTCGTCGGCGACGGGCCGATCGATCTCGTTCTCGTTGACCAGTGGTTCAGCAATGTCGATGCGATGTGGGAGTTCCCGCCGCTCGCCCGCCTTCTGACGCAGCTCGCCTCGTTCAGCCGGCTGATCGTCTTCGACAAGCGCGGGACCGGCCTTTCGGATCCGATCGCAGTCGATGCGCTGCCGACGATCGAGGAATGGATCGACGACCTTCGGGCCGTGCTCGACGACGCGGGTTCGACGCGGACCGCACTGCTGTCGGGAATCGGCGCCTCGGTCATGTCCCTCATGTTCGCCGCGACGTATCCGGAACGGACGTCATCGCTCGTCCTCGTGGACGGCTGCGCTCGGTTGGCGTGGGCGGACGACTATCCGTCGGGTCAACCGGTCGGAGCCCTCGAGCGTCAACTCGAGTGGATCCGTGCCGGCTGGGGGAAGGACGGCGGGACCATGGCGTTTCTGGCCCCGAACCTCCTCCTGGAGCACCCCGTCGCGGAGCAGTACATCCGCTACGAGCGCCAGTCGGCGAGCCCGGGCATGGCGAAGGCAATGATCGGTTGGCTCTACGAGGTGGACGTGCGTCACGTGCTGCCGGCGATCAGCGTCCCGACGCTTCTCCTTCACCACGTCGAGGCCGACCGCATTGCTCCGATCCATGGCCGGTATATCGCAGAGCGCATTCAGGGCGCCCAATTCGTCGAGATTCCCGGACGTGAGAATTACACCTGGGCCGGCGACACAGCGCCGATGCTCGCCGAAATCCAGGAGTTCCTGACCGGCGAACGCCCGGTCGCCGAGCCTGATCGCGTGCTTGCGACCGTCCTGTTCACGGACATGGTGGATTCGACGAGGCGCGCCGCCGAGTTGGGCGACGCGGGTTGGCGCAAGTTGTTGGCCGCTCACGATCAAGCCATCAGATCGATCCTGGAGCGGTTTCGCGGTCGGGAGATCAAGACCACCGGTGACGGGTTCCTGGCGACCTTCGATGGGCCGGCAAGGGCGATCCGGGCGACGATCGCGATTCGAGGAGTGCTTGCCGCCCAAGGCATCGCGGTTCGGTCGGGCCTCCACACCGGCGAAGTCGAGATCGTCGGACGCGACATCGCGGGGATCGCCGTCCACATCGCGAGCCGGATCGGAGGGCTGGCACGCCCCGGCGAGGTTCTCGTTTCGAGTACGGTCAAGGACCTCGTCGCGGGCTCCGGGATCATCTTCGAGGCGCGCGGGGCACATGCCCTCAGAGGCATCGAGGAGGAATGGCGGCTGTTTGCGGCGTCGGAGCCGGCATAGCGGTTAGGCCGCCGAACGGCAGCTCGTTGCCGTGACGGTGGCCCACGGCTCTTCCAGTTATTTCTCGGGATCCGGTTGCGATCGGCGCCGCGCCAGGATCGCCCGGAAGCGTCGAGCGTCCTCGACGCGGGGGATGTTGTTGAACAGCACGTACGCCGGCGAACCGGTCCTCGCGGGCAGTGTGTCCGCCAACAAGTCCAACTCGCTATCCGTGTAGACATGCCGCGCGCCGGTGGTGCCGTGGAGTCGCAGGTAGGTCCGCTCCGGGGTCACCGTGGTCGAGACGAACGGGTCGACGACGTGGACTAGGTCGAGCTCGCGACAGAGCGTCGCGACCAGCTCTGGCGGCCACTGGCCGCGCGGCTCCCATAGCGTCCGCACGCCTCGGGGTCGCTCGACGGTTCCAAAGAATGCGCGCAGGCGACCGATATTGTCGTCGGTGGGCCGGAATGACGCCGGGCATTGGAGCAGAATGGCCGTGGCGCCGAGGATCGCGGCGCACTCGAGGGTCCGCTCCCAAGCGCGCAGGACGATCGCGGTCATGCGGAACCCGCCCGCTGCCGCGCGGTCGACGTCCGTCAGGGCCGAGCGGAGGCGCCGATAGGTCGGGCTCGACGCGTCGTGCGTGACGAGCTGCCATGCCTTGATCGTGAACTCGAAGTCGCTCGGCGCGAGCGCGCGCCAGCGACGCATCGTGGCCTCACGAGGCGGCTCGTAGAACGTCTGTTGGACCTCCACGAGCCGGTACTCGTGGACGTAGTCGTCGAACGCCATGCTGAAACCGCACAGCCCGACGCGGACCCCGTCGTCCCCGTCGCGCGCCAGGGCGCCGTCCGCGTCACGACGATCGCGCATTGCCCGAGACTAGCCGATTGCCCCGCGCGAAGCGGATCGACTCGGCGATCGCAAACCGGACGGCACTCGGTCCGCGAGGTCATTGAGTGGCGCCCCGACCGTCACCTGCATGGGGTGTCACCGCTTCGTGTAGACCTGCAATACGACCCCGGAACGAAAGGACGTGCAATCGGTCAACGTCAGCCCATGGGGCGTGAGGCCTTCGGGCATGAGGTTGCGGCCACGGCTGCTGAGGACCGGGTAGACGAACAGCCGGTACTCGTCAACGAGGTCGGCGCGGATGAGTGCGTGAACCACGCTGATGCTGCCGGTCACCCCGAGGTCACCGCCGTCCCCGTGGCCCTTCAGCGCGCCAACCTCGTCTTCGAGCCGACTTGAGAGCACCGTGCTGTTCGTCCAGGCGGGATCGGCCAGCGTGGACGAGACGACGTACTTCGGCACTCGGTTGAGGTGCGCGGCGCTGCCTGAAGCGTCGTCGGTCTGGAGTGGCCAGTAGCCACGGAAGTCTTCGAAGGTCTTGCGACCGAGCAGCAGCGCTTCCTCGCGGGCCATCTGATCCTGCATCGCCGCGAAGAGATCGTCCGCGTCGTCCTGATCGGCAGGGTCGAACCAGTCGTCGATGAATTCGATGATGCCGTTGGCCGTGATGTTCTCGGTGACGACGAGGCGACGAACGTGAGGCATGGCGGGCACTCCAACTGGCGAGGGTTCCGTACAGCGTGAAGACGTTGGCCGGGGGTAGAAGTCATCGTCGGCGGTTCGTTCCGATGATTTCCGGGAGGATGGACCCCATAAGGCAATCGTCTCGTGCTGCTCGACGCGAGGAACGGGACGTACGAGACGGACCCGGAAGGTCGGATCCTGGGGGTGACGCCGCCCGTGCGATGACCCGGCTCGTTGAGCTCGTGTCCGTCGCCTGCGAGCGAACGGTTCTTGGTCAGGATCCGGAAGCCGCGGACGCCGCGGACGCCGCGGACGCGGGACCTCGCTCAGCCACCCGCGGCGGCGCGCTCGAGCTCCGCGATGTCGATCTTCCCCATCTGGAGCATCGCCTGCATGGCCCGCTCGGCGGCGGCCGGGTCGCCGGTGTCCTGGGTGAGCTCCATGAGCCGCCGCGGAATGATCTGCCACGACACGCCGAAGCGGTCCTTCAGCCAGCCGCACGGCCCGGGCTCGCCTCCGTCGGCCGTTAGCGCGTCCCAGTAACGGTCGACCTCGGCCTGATCGGCGCAGTCGACCATGAAGGAGATCGCCTCATTGAAGGCGAAGTCCGGGCCGCCGTTGAGTCCGACGAACTTTTCGCCGCGGAGCGTGAACTCCACCGTGATCACGGTCCCCTTCTCGCCGCTGGGGGTGTCGCTGGCCGCTCCGTGGACGCCGTCGACCCGGCTGTCGGGGAAGATGGACGTCCAGAAGTTGGCCGCCTCCTCCGCCTGACCGTCGAACCAGAGGCAGGGTGTGATCGGTGACATGTCGTTCCTCCGATGCGGACGATGCTCACATGGCAGCGCTCGATGTGCCTGTTAGACGACACGGACACCGCCGATTCATCGGTCCACCTCGACACGCATCAACGCAGTCACCGTCCTCGACGACACGTCTGTCGTCGCTGCGGACCGGACTGCGCAGCGCTGGGCAGACCCCACGCACAGGCCATGCGCATTAGAGTCTTGCCATGCGGCGACCGCTGGACACTTCGATCGACGGGCGTGAACGGCAGCTCGAGCTGTATCGAGCGATGACCGCCGAGGATCGGGTCCGACTGGCCGACCAGATGAGCACCGAGGTTCGCGAACTGGCTCGGGCAGGCATCCGAGCGCGAATGCCCGACGGCGCCACGGTAGCCGAGGTGGAGGCGGAGCTCGTCCGGACTCTGGTGGGTCCAAACGCCGGCGCGGGCGCTCAGGCGCGCCGAGCCCCCGCGAGTCGGTGACGTTCGGCGAGCTTCTCGCGCTCGTCGTCGAACGGCTCGATCGAGCAGGGATCCCATTCATGGTCACGGGATCTCTGGCGAGCTCGTACCACGGTGAGCCACGCTCGACCCGCGACGTGGACATCGTCATCGACCCGGAGCCAGCCTCGCGGGATCAGTTCGTCGAGGACCTCGTCTCGGCGGGCTTCTACGTGGACCGCGAGACAGCTCGGGAGGCGCTCGCGAACCGATCCCAGTTCGACGCGATCGGGCCGGCCGCGGCCAAGGTCGACTTCATCATCCGGCGCGAGCGTCCCTTCTCGCTCGAAGAGTTCGGGCGCCGCCAGCACGCGAAATCTTCTTGGCACGGCCGCGTTCGTGGTGACGCCGGAAGACCTCGTGATCGCCAAGCTGGAGTCGGCGGCGGCGTCGGGCTCCGACCGGCAGCTCGACGATGTCGCCGGCATCCTGGCGATCGCACGTCCGCTCGACGCCGCTTACATAGAACGGTGGGCACGCGCCCTTGGTCTCGAAGACGCGTGGCGTCGCGTCCGGGAGAATTGACTTTCTCACGTTCCGCAACGCCAAAGACCGAGGCTGGCGCGATAGCACGTTTGCGGTTTAGGAGGCTCGTGGCCGCTCGTTCAGGCTCCTTTGCGCCAGCGCCACTTCTTGCGTAATTTGTTCGTTACTGGCCGATCAGTCAGGTCGGCGGCCGTTCTCCGGTGGAATCCGGCAGGCCGAGGACGCCGATCCCTTCGATCAGCGCGGCCGCCGCCAATGGCCGGTCGGACGTCGCCAATGCCTCCCCGACGGCCGCGGCGGTCGCGAGCGCCATGCAGTCGGCCATCGACAGCGGACTGGACTTGCGATCGTAGTGGCGGGCGTGCAGTTCGCCCGCCGATATGCCGATCGCGCCATCCACGACCTGCACCTGGAGGCCGGCGGTCTCCAGCATCGCCAACGCGGTCATCGTTGCAGCCACGGAACGCCCGTAGATCCTGGTCATCACATCGAGGATCTCGGCCGCATTCACGGCGCTGACTCGCGCCGGTCGTGACGGGTCACGCAGCTCCGCCTCGACCTCCGCGGCGGCAGGCTCGTCGCGGAGAAACGCGATGAGGGCCTGAGCATCGAAGACGGTCAGCGGATCGCTCCGGAATCTCGCGCTGCCTCCTCGGCGCGCGTACGCGCGCGAGCTTCGTCCGAGGTGGTCGCGACCTCTGCCGCATTCGGCCTGAGGGAACCCCGGGCGGCGGCGATCGGATCGTCGGGCAGAGGTCGGACGATGACCTGATCGCCTCGGTCTTCGATCATGATCCGATCGGTATTCCAGCGGTGCCGGACGTCGGCGGGGATCGACACCTGTCCGCCCCGTGAAATGCGTGCCTGCTTCATGTGCATGAGCCTAACTCATGAGTGCAGCCTGTCAATCATGAGCCAGCTCCAATCGCGCCCACCGCTCGGATCCGTGATGGAATCTCTCGGGTGGCTCGTGCGCGAGGACTTCGACCAGCCTATCCGACGCGCAGAGCGGCGTTCACTCCAGAAGGTAGCGACCAACCTCGTTGAGGAGCGGCTCGGCGGCTGCGAACCGGCGAATCTGTTCACCGGCGAGCTGGAACGAGCGGATCGTACTCGCCGGTGAGTCGCCGGCCATGTGCGGGCTGATCAGGACGTTGGGCAGCGCCCAGAGCGGATGCCCCAGCGGCAGCGGCTCCGGATCGGTGACATCGAGCGCGGCCCGAAGCCGGCCCGTCCGAAGCTCCGCGACCAGCGCGTCGGTGACGATCGTGGAGCCGCGCCCGCCGTTCACCACGAGCGCGCCGTCCGGCAGACGGCTGAGCCGCCCAGCGTCCAGCAGGCCGCGGGTCTCGGTGGTCAGCGGCAGCATGTTCACGAGAATCTCGGCGGCGCAGAGGATCTCATCGAGATCGGCCAGACCGCGGACGCCGTCGCGGGCGGTGCGACCCACGCCGATGAGCTCTACGTCGAACGGGCGGAGCCGGTCTGCGATCGCCGTCCCGATCGACCCGAGCCCGAGGATGACGACGCGCCGTCCGGACAGCTCGGGCGGCTCGATGGTTCCCCACTCGTGTCGCGTCTGCGCATCGCGGGACTGGACCAGGCCACGCTGCATTGCCAGGATGGCCCCAACCACCCACTCCGCGAGCGGCGTGTCGAAGACCCCTCGGGCGTTGCAGACCGTGACGTGCGCGGGCACTCGTCCGATGAGCCAGTCGACGCCGGCGCTCGTCGTCTGGATGACGCGCAGCCGCCCCGGTGGTCCGGCGAGCAGCTCGAACAGCGAGGGGCGGATGCGGGTCGACGGCACGATCAGCTCGACATCGGCAAGGTCCGGGACCTGCCCGGGCTCGGCCGGAACGAGTCGGACGTCGACGTTGGCCGGCAGATCGCCGATGTGGACCGACTCGGGGACGTCCGGCACACAGACGACAACGGTGTCGGGACGGGCTGGCTCGGTCATGTCTGGCACCTCGGCTCGAAGATACCGGGCGCGAGTGCCCGTCGGGTGGCAAGCCCGATCAACGCTCGGTCAAGGAGCCCCCGTCTGTGACCGACACCCTGCCGCACAGCGTGGGATCTCAGCAGGACTAGGATGGTCGTCATGGGCGGCGACTACTCCGTCCCCGCGGATGGCCCTCGGCCGCCAGGGAGACGAAAGATGACGCCCGTAACCACCCACCGGGAACATGCGTTCGCCTCGCTGCCTGCGCTGGCACTCAGCGCCGCGCTCGTGATGCTCGGCGCGTGTTCGGCCGCGACGCTGCCGAGTTCGAGCGTCTCGGCCGCGCCATCATCGGTGCGGGTCGACATGGCTCTCTCGCCCGGACCATCGACGTTGGCCTCGGCGTCGCCGGCAACCCGACCCACCATCGCCGTTGTCAGGGTGACGCCGATCCCGAACGCGCCCGACAGCAACAAGGTCGTCAAACTGATCGCGGCCCACGTGCGGTGGGTCCCCAACACGCTCGCGGCCCCGGGCGGCGAGGTCTGGCACGTCCAGATCGACAATCAGGACGGGCCACCGGAGCATCACAACTTCGTCGTTGCATCCGGAACGACCTTTCCGGAACGGATCTATCAGAGTGCGAATTTCAACCAGGGGACCTTCACCTTCGACATCCCCGCGCTTCCGGCCGGCAACTACCGTTTCATCTGCACGGTCCACCCTGAGGTCATGACCGGGCCTCTCGAGCTCCGCTGACGCGGGTCGGCATTTCCTCCAGCGGACGCACCCTGGGGCGCCGTGCGAGCGACCGACGGCTGAGACCACATGGCTCGAACATGACTGGAACCTCGGCTCGGCGATCAGCCGGGGATTGCGGCCGGGTCACCCCGACGGAGGAGGATGCCGAGGTAGGCCTTCCAAGGGCCGACGGCGTCGTCGTAGGAGCCCGCCATGGCCGCGAAGATCTGCGAGACGTGGTCCAGGTCGTGCACGGCCCATGTGGCGAGCAGCTCGCGGAGCGTCACCTCGCCGAGGCCGGGATGGAGGCCTCGCCGGTCGAGATCCGCCTCATCGGTCACGAGCGCCTCGAGACGCAGGAGGGTCTGTCCCCGCAGCTCCGCGAAGCGAGCCACGAGCCGATCCAGCGGCACGTCGACGTCGCGCTCGACGTGGGCGAACCGATCGAACGCATCGAACGGCTTCGACACCCCGTCTTCGAGGATGCGCTCCGCCCGCGGGATCCAGTCGTCGACCTCGGCCGAGATCAGGTGGCCCACGACGTCCCGGGGCCGCCATCCGTCGGCGACATCCGGGGTGTCGGTCCAGGTATCGGGAATGCCTGCCAGCAGCGCCGACACGACGGTCGGGGTGCGACGGAGGACGTCGACGGTGTCGGCGAGAAAGGCGGACATCACCGTGATACTAACGGCCGCGTGGTCGTTGTCGTTCCGGGGCCGTGATCGGCTGTGATCCCGCCGTCCACGTCGTCGCCACGCGCCGTACCGGCGGTCGGCCTCGCCGGATACCC
>JACDAH010000092.1 GCA_013695505.1 Chloroflexota bacterium
GGCGCGCCCGATTACCGGCTGACCTCGGCGACGATCGACGGCGTCATCATCCATGTCTGGGCCCGGCCCGGGTTCCCCGCCGCAACGGTGATGTCGGCCGCGAAGACCGCCCTGAGCCGCGAGGCGAGGCTGCTGGGGGCCTATCCGTACCGGACGTATGACGTGGCCCAGACCGCCGGCGGCTATGGGATGGAATCGCCCGGCCTCACCTGGATCCCGACGGGCGCCGGGAGCATCCCGTACCTCGTCGCCCACGAGACCGGCCATCAGTGGTTCTACGGGATCGTCGGCAACGATCAGGCCCGCCAGCCCTACGCCGACGAGGCGGCCACCGACTTCGTGGCCCGCTACGTGCTCGGGCTCCGCCGAGGGTCGCGCTGTGCGACGGCCCGCCTCGATCTGACCATCTATCAGTACTCGGGCGCCTGCTACTACGAGGACATCTACATCCAGGGCGGCAACTTCCTCGACGACACCCGCAAGAAGATGGGCTCGACCGCGTTCTGGGCCGGGATGCGCGAATACCTCGCGAAGTACGGGTTCAAGATCGCCGGGACGAAGCTGCTCCTCGACACGCTCGACGCCCACACGTCGCTCGACCTCGTCCCCCGCTACGAGCCGCGGTTCCCCGGGCTGTACTGAAATCAGGCCGCTGGCGCCGGAGTAACGGATCCCGATCAGACGCGTCTCACGGCCGATCACGAAGCGATGGGCTCCGCCACCGGAGTAGAGGGGACATGATGCCGCGACTCGATCCAACGACTCGGCGCTGCCGTCGATCGGCGACCACGGCGATCGTCGTTCTCATGGTTACCGCGGGTTGCGGCTCGGCCGCCCCGGTAACGCCCGGCCCGAGCGCGCCGCCAGCAACGGCCTCGCCCGTCGTTGCGTCAGCCAGCCCGACGACGTCCCCGACGCCTTCGTCCGCGCCCTCCCGGTCCCCCTCGACCACGCCGAGTGCCGGGCCGCTTTCCCCGGGTGCCTGGACGTCAATCGCATGGATGGTCCAGCCGGGCCTGCCGCGGCTCACGCCGGTCACGGGCGAATCGACCTCGATCGGACTGTTCGGCTGGAGCAAGGGGTTCGTCGCCTTCTCCGCTGACGGTGGGCCTAGCTCCGGCACGGGCCGCGCGGTCACGCTCTCGGCGACGGCGTCCAGGGACGGTGCTCACTGGACGCCGACACGCCCGATCGATCTGACGGGCTTCGCCGATCAGGTCACGGTCGTGTCCGTCGTGGAGGGACCGGCCGGGCTCCTCGCCGTCGGCCACAACCCCATGGACACGTGCGGCGGGCCGCCGGCCGTCGCCGCCCTGTGGCGATCGGCCGACGGGATCGCGTGGAAGCGCGTGACCGGCCCCAAGCTGCTTGTCGATGCACCTCCTGACCGTTGACGCCGGCTCGGCCGGCTACATCGCCACCGGATTCCTCGCGGATGGCACGACTCCGGCCGTGTGGACCTCGCCGGACGCGGTCGCCTGGCACGGCCGAGCCGTCACCGGCAAGCCGTTCGGACACATCGTCCTCGACGGCGGCACGAGCTTCCACGGCGGGTTCGTGCTCGCGGGCGCGGTCCTGGGCGAGGAAGGATGCGGTGGCGCGAGCCACGTGACGCCTTCCCTGTGGCACTCGAGCGACGGCGCGGCCTGGGCGCGCGCGACCTTGCCCGGTGTGTCGTCCGCCGCGAGCGTCGCGATGAGGATCCGACGGATCGACGACAGGACGTTGGCCGGAATTGCGTCCGAGACGACGGCGGGCGTCGAGACCGTTCAGGCATGGACGACACACGATGGGACGACCTGGACGCCGGTTGCGACGCGACCCAACCTGTTCTGGCAGTCGATCATCGGGAACGGGAGTCAGGCGATCGTGGTGCTCGATCCTCCGGATCTCGAGGGACCGCTGACGATCGCGCAGGTGGACACCGACCTGTCGCTGGCCGAGCTCATCGCGACCGGCGACGCGCCGGAGCTGACCGAGACGACCCCTGGCTGGACGATCGCCCTCGGTCCGACCGGTGTCCTCGCACTCAGCGGGGACGGGACGGAGCTGCGTCTCGGGGTGCCGGGACCATAGGGGCCGCGAGGCGGAGATCGGCCGCGAGGGCCTGAGGCATCTGGCGGAAGTCGGGCGGCAGGAGCGGGCGCCACATTCGAAATCCGGCGACGAGCCAGGCCGCGACGGCTCGCTCGAGAGGTCCCCAACGCAGGCCATAGTCCTGACGGACGTTCGATGGGAGCAGACCGATCGCCGGCCACAGCGTCCAGGCGTAGGCGCGCGCCGGGACGGCCGCCAGGATGGGAAGGATCAGGCCGAGTGGCGGGTGGAGCACGACATCGGCGAGTTCGCGGGCGACGTCTCCGACCCGGACCGGGCCGCCCGGCGCGAGCGCCGCGGCCACGTACCGTTCGAAGGCGTCCAGGTCCGGCGGCAGAAGCCGCTCCGGGATCCCGAATGCGCGCCCGATCGGCATCGTCTCGGCGTAGTAGCGCACCCGTCGCTCCCGACCCAGAGGCTCGAGCCAGCGGTCGGCGACGACCATGGTCGAGTCGACGAGCGTCGCGTGGACCCAGAGGGCGAGGTCGGGGTCGCGAGCCCGATAGGTCGGGCCGGTGATCGTTCGGTGGAGGGCGTTGAGGCGGCGGATCTCCGCGCGTGCCGCCGTCACGGTCCCGTAGACGATCGTCAGATAGCTCCGCAGCGTGCCGTTCAGGCGTGCCCATGGGTCCGCCCGGAAGTCGCTGTGGTCCGCGACCCCGGCGGCCACGTCCGGGTGAGCGAGCTGGAGCAGCAACGCCCGGGGACCCGCGCCCATGAGGAGCATCGCCTCGCGGTTCAAGGCCCACGCCTCCGAGCCCGGACCGTACAGGCCCTGAGGATCGACCGCGCCCGAACTGGCGTGCGCGGCGGTCAGCCCTCGCCGGCTCGCCGGCCGACGACCCACCACGCGGCGGGGAACGCGGCGGCCGCAAGGATCAGCTTGATCGCGTCCCCGATCAGGAACGGCGTCAGGCCGAGGGCGATGCCGGTCGGAAGGTCGAAGCCGTGGACCACCATGAGCCACGGAACGCCGATCAGGTAGATGACGACGTTGCCGATCGCCATCGCGCCAAGCGCGCCGAGGATCCGCCGATCCCAGCCGAGCTCGGCAAGGCGCCCCACGACGGACGCGGCGACCATGAACCCGATGATGTAGCCGCCAGTCCCGCCGAACATGACGCCGACGCCGCCTTTGTGCTCAGCGAAGAACGGCAAACCGATCAGGCCGATCGCGACATACAGGGCGATGCTCATCAGCCCGCGCCGGAAGCCGAGGGCGCCGCCAACGAGGAGCACGCCGAACGTCTGGCCGGTGATCGGCACGTCGGTGTAGGGAAGACGGATCACGAACTGGGCCGATGCGAGCACGACGGCCGCTCCGACCGCGATCAACGCGATGTGCCGGAGCCGGCTGCCCATCCGCTCGCCGACCCGGATCGGGAGCAGGAAGTCGGCGATGGTGATCCCGCGCTGCTCGATCGGCAGCCGGGGCAGGTGGGCGGTTGCAGAGATCATGGAGCGGCGCTGTCCCTTATCTGGTACCGACGCCGGCCCTGCGGTCGTTCCGGGTCCGGCGCGGCCCGGCGAGTCTACCACTGGCCTCGTGTCCCGCGGCCTATTCGTGCTGGACGGCGGCGACGATCGCGAGCCGGCTCGCGAGCCGCGCCGGATACCACGCCGCGGCCATCGAGACGCCGATCCCGAGCCCGAGCGCGGCGGCGACCGATCCCCACGGCACCGCGAGGATCAACGGCCCGCCGCCGGCGAACAGGACGAGGATCACGCCGGCGACAAGCCCCGTCGCGATCCCCAGCGCGGAGCCGATGATCCCCAGGATCCCGGCCTCGATGACGACCGTCCGGCGGACCTGGCCGCGGGTCATCCCGGCGGCCCGCAGGACGCCGAGCTCGCGGACCCGCTCGAGGACGCTGACCGTGAGGGTGTTGACGATCCCGAGCGCGGCGACGACGACCGCCACGATCGCGAGCGCATCGAACAGCCCGAAGACCTGGCTGAGCGCCGCGTCCACCGCGCCGGCGACGGTGGACAGTGAGTTCGGCTCGAGCGCGGCGTTGCGTGCCGCCTCGCCGAGCCGTGGTCCGACGGCCGATTCCCGGCCCGGCTCGTAGCGGACCGCGAGGACGTCGGCGCCGGCGACGCCGAAGATCGCCGTCGCATCCGGCCACCCGATGAGTACGGTCTCGCCGACCTTGCCGGGCAGCGTCCGGTCCGCGATCCCGGCCACGCGCAGTTCGACAACCCGGCCCTCACCGATGGCCAGCGCCAGCGTCGACCCGACCGTCAGCCCGGTCCGCGCGGCGACGCTCCGGGGGAGGATCGCGACCCCACCGGCGTCCAGGCCCTGGAGCGCCGCGACCCGGTCGCCGTCGACCATCACGAGCCGGCCGTCGTCGAGGAAGTCGCTCCCCTCGACCGCCGCCGCGTCGATCCGGACGCCGTCGCGGGCAACCTCGAAGACCGCGATGGGGCTGACCCGCCGGACCCCGTCGAGGGCGGCCAGGTCGGCGATCACCTCCTCGTCGAGGGCGATCGGCCGGATCGAGGTCAGGAGCTCGTCGCCCGGGATCACCGCCTCGAGCCACGCCGTCGCCGCGAGCCGCGATTGGTGGGCCACGCCGCCGACCGCGACGACCATCGCCAGCCCGATCGCGAGGGCGCCGACGGTCAGCGTCGTCCGGGACCGGTCGCGGAC
>JACDAH010000167.1 GCA_013695505.1 Chloroflexota bacterium
CGCCACGAACGCGGGGGCATGACGACCGGGTCACGCGGGACCGGGTCGCGCGGGACCGGGTCACCCGGGACCGGCAGCTCGACCGAGCCCGACGGGGCGACCAAGCTCGACGGGGCGCGCTCGGCGACGCTCCCCCGAGACGCGACGATCGGCTATCCGGGTGGGCTGCGGGCGCGCTGGCGATGGGCCGGCAGCGGCCAGGGCGCGGCAGTCTTTGCCCTGTCCGAATCCGGCGGAACCCTCGAGGATCTCGGGCCGCTCGTCTCGGCCGACTACGAGCAGCTCTGCCGGGCGGAGCTCCGGATCGACGGGCCGGCCGGCGCCTGGACGATCCGTTTCGCCTCGACCATCCACGACGAGCCGGCCGGCCTCGTGTGGGACGACGCAAGCCTCCTCGTCGTCAAGTACGGATTCCACACGTACGGCTTCGAGAGCCGGACCGGCGTCCTTCGCTGGTCGCATCGCTCGGCCACGCCCCTGATCGCCGTGTTCGGATCGCCGCGGCTCGCCCACCTGCTCGTCCAGTCCGAGATCGAGACGTTTGCCATCGAGCCAGACGGGGCGGTCGGCTGGCGAATCGCCCACAGCGACGTCGTCTCCGAGGCGGCGATGATCGGCGGCCGGCTCGTCCTGACGAGCTTCACCGGTCAGGTGACGGCCATCGACCCGGCGACGGGACGGTCCGCGGATGGGTAGCTGTCACGAATCCGCGCCTCATCGGAAGCATTGCGCCCTGACAGGAGCGCGGGTCCGGAACGCCGCGGAGCGGGCGTGGGGATGGCCGGTGGACAACCGGACCGCGGCGCCGGAAGTTCGTGGATAACCGCATTGACCGGGGCATCTGCTAGACCGTAGCGTGGTCGTCAGCCCGGAGGAGTTGAGCGTCGGCTAACGGCAGCGATCGCATCAATGCCCACGCCGCGAGTAGGTTCCTTCGGGTCTTCTCATGCCCGCAGCGCTCCGCGGACATCGGGGCGATCGCCGGGCTCGCCGGCCAGCGGCGGCCTCGCCGGTCATCGGCGGGCCAGCGGATATCATCCGGCCCGTGACTCCCATCCTGATCGCTGCCGCGGGCCTCGTCGCCCTCGTTGCCGGCGGCCTCGTCCTGCGGTCGTTCGGGGCGGCGTACCGGATCGGGCGGCTGCTGGCAACGACCCCGGCTGTTACCGTCGCGGAGGCCAACGCGATCGCCGCTGCCGGTCGCACTGCGTACGTTCGGGTCGCGGGCCGGATCGATGCCGAGGACGAGTTCGAGGACGCGGATCATCGGCCTCTGGTCCATCGCCGGGTGCGTCTCGAGACCCGGAGCGGCCGATCGTGGCGCCCGTTCGAGGACCACCGCCAGTCCGTGCCGTTCAGGATCAATGAGGGTCTGGATTCGATCGCCGTCGACGTCGACGCGCTCGACGCCGGGCTGATCGTCGTGCCCCGGGAATCGGTCGGACGCGCCGCGGACCTTCCGGACCGCGCTCCCGCCGGCCTTGCCGACGACACGCCGATCCGCGCCCGGATCGACCAGGTCTCGTCGGTCGAGCACGCGATCGTGATCGGCTATCCCGTCGCGGTCAGCGCCGACACGGCGCACCTGACCGCCGGTCGCGGACGGCCGCTGATCCTGACGGTGCTCGAGCCGCCCGAGGCGATGCGGATCCTCGCCGGCGGCGACACCGATCGGACACGCCTCGCCGCGGGTCTTCTCGGGGCCGGCGCGATCCTCATCGCCGGGGCCCTCGTGTGGGCCGCGGTCGCCGCCCTCATCCCAGCGCTGACCTCGATCGTCCCCGCGGCGGCCGACCTGATCGCGTCCGCGCTCGCGGCCAGTGGCGAGCCGACCGCAGCCGCTGGTGGCGATCCGCGTAGCAACGGCCAGGGCCCGGGCCTGGTCGGGACGCCCGGGCTGGCCATCGCCGGCGTGGCGATCATCGCCCTCGTCGCGATCGCGGTGACGTCAACGTACGTCCGGCTGACAAGGCCACCCGGCGGTGACGACCGGAGACGCCCGCGCGTCGGCCCGGCCAAGGGGCCCGACCGGAGACGCCCGCGCTAGGAATCGCGGCCGTGGTGGTGCTTCGGCGCAGGCATCAAAACCGTCTACGTCGGGCGCAGGGCGGGCCGACCGTACGTTCGTCCTATTGGCAAGAAGTGTGAGATTGGTAGGCTCGGCCCGTCGACTTGACATTTCCTCCCAGCGAGCGACCAAGTGACGAGCGCGCTACCACCCCGCCCCATCGACGCCACCCTCTCGGTGACCAAGGCTGCCCGCCTGCTCGGCGTGCACCCGAACACGGTCCGAGCGTGGAGCGATGCCGGCCGGCTGCGCTACTACCGGATCAATCCGCGCGGCGACCGCCGGTACCGGCTTGGCGACCTTCAACGGTTCCTTGCGGCGGCCGAGAACGCGCCCGAGAGCGCCGCCGGGCAGGCGGGATCGGCCGGCCTCGCCCGACGCGCCTTCGCAACCCCGGAGCAATCGCTCCAGGGCGGCGCTCCGGGCCCGACCGAGCCCGAACGAGCCCGGCGTCGTGCCGACCTTGCCGTCGTCTCGGCCCTGGGCCGAATCTCCGCCGATCCGGACAGCCTCGACGAGGTCCTCCGCAAGGCGACGATGGTGGTCCGCGAGCGCGGGGACTATCGCTCGGCCGCGATCTACGAGC
>JACDAH010000192.1 GCA_013695505.1 Chloroflexota bacterium
CTCCAAGGTGGCGGCGCTCGAGGCCGCCGGATTCCGGGTCGCCGCCTCGCCAACGGAGCTGCCGCAGCTCTTGCGCGACGCCGGCTACCGCGGCTGAACCGCCGAAAAGGCGAACCGTGATCACCGACGACATCCGCTACCTCTTCGCCTACGACCGCTGGGCGACGGCGAAGATCCTGGCTCGGATCGAGGGCATCGATGACGCGACCTGGTCGGCGACCGGCGTGTTCGACGTGCGCGGCCTGGGCGGCATCCTCGTCCACCACCTCGGGGCGACCCAGCGCTGGCGGCACGGCCTCCTCGAGGACGGCCTGGCTCCGCGGCCCGAGAAAGAACCTCTCCCGAGCCCGTCCGGCCTGATCGCAGCGTGGTCGCAGGAGTGGCCGGCTGGCGACGCGTGGCTGGCCGCCATCGACGACGCGTGGCTGGACCGCCAGGACGAAGGCGTGACCTTCTGGCAGATGCTCGCCCATGTCGTGAACCACGGGACCCAGCATCGAGCGGAAGCCGCGGCACTCTTGACCCAGGCCGGTCGGTCGCCGGGCGACCTCGACATGATCGACTATGCCGAGGAACGGGCGAAGTCCCATGCCGCCGGGATCCCGGGTGGAGGGTCGGCCTGATGGGCTCCCTGATGGACCTCGTGGCTGGCGAGGAGCGCCAGATCCTCTTGGCCATCGCGGTCGAGGATTGGGCGGGTTTCGACGACCGCAGCCGGTTCGACGCCCACATCAACCTCGGCGGCGGCCTCGACCCGACATGGCTCGACCTCTTCTCCGAGGCGATCCGGTCGGTCACCGGCGGCGACGGCCCGGCCGACTTCATCGACGCTCGACGCGAGCTCGGGACACCCGACGAGATCATCGACCGGGTGATCGAGCGAGTCGACCCAGCCTGGATCGGCGCGGTCGCTGGCCTGCCAGACCACGATCTCGACGCGGTCGCCGGTCGGTGGGTCGACCTGATCGAGGAGGAGCTCGGGTTCCTGCCGCGGGAGGAGAAGCCCTGGATCCGCCAGCTGACCGGCGACATTGTTGCGTTCGCCCGCGCCGCCGACCGGTCATCGGACGTGCTGTTCGCCTGGTCGCTGTGAATCACGAGCCGTCCGCCAGCGACCTGAACCAGCCGTTCCTCGCCGCCAACCAGGAACTCTGGGATGAGTGGACCGCGGTCCACGAGACCTCGACCTTCTACGACCTCGACGGCTTCCGTGCCGGCGGCGTCCGGATCAAGCCCTACGAGATCGAGGAGATCGGGCCGGTCGACGGGCTCACGGTGCTCCATCTCCAGTGTCATTTCGGGATCGACACGCTGTCATGGGCACGGCTCGGCGCGCGGGTCACCGGGGCCGACTTCAGCCCGGCGGCAGTCGCTCTCGCGCAGCGATTGGCAGGCGACCTCGGCTTCCCCGAAGCCAGGTTCATCCAGTCGACGATCGACAAGCTTCCGGAGGTGCTCGACGACAAGTTCGATCTCGTCTACACCTCGAATGGCGTCCTCGGCTGGCTCCCGGATATTCGTGACTGGGCGCGGGTCGTTGCCTACTTCGTCAAGCCCGGCGGGCGCTTCTATCTGACCGAGATCCACCCAGTCGCGCAGGCGCTCGAGAATGAGGACGTCGCCCCGGGCGAGTTGCGGCTCCAGTATCCGTACTGGGAGCATCCCGAGCCGCTAACCTTCCCGGTTCAGGGATCCTACGCCGACCCGACGGCAGCGGTACGGGCCACCGAGGAGCACGGCTGGGATCACGGGCTCGGCGAGATTGTCACGTCGCTGATCGAGGCCGGTCTCGAGATCCGCACGCTCCGGGAGTACCCATTCGTGAACTGGAAGCTCGACTTTCTGACCGAGGCGGACGACGGGACGTGGCGCCTGCCGCCAGGCACGACCGGCGAGCTGCCGCTCTTCTTCTCGATCCTGGCCCGAAAGCCCGTCTAGAACCCGAGGCTCGTCCATGACGGGCCGCCGGCCGCCTCGATCAGCTCGACGAGGACTCCGTGGCACGAGCGTGGGTGGATAAACGCCACCGGACCTTCCGCGCCGCGGCGGGGGACGGTGTCGATCAGTTCCAGACCGTCGATCTCGAGCCGGAGGAGCGTCTCGGCGAGATTGGCGACCTCGAAGCAGACGTGGTGGAAGCCCTCGCCATGGCTCGCGAGGAAGCGGGCTACGCCGGTCGAATCGTCGGTCGGCTGGACGAGCTCGACCTTCGACTCGCCGACGGCCAGGAAGGCGATCCGGACCCGGTCCGGGGGGATGTTCATGACCGACTCGAGCTCGAGCCCGAGCAGGTCGCGCCACAACCCGAGCGAAACCTCGATCGAGGCAACGATCAGGGCGACGTGATGGACCTTACCGAGGCCTCGGATGCGATCCGGGACCCTGGTGGCGGAGCTCGGCATCGGCGGATCCTCGTGTGGCGTTGATCGCGACATCCAGACGATCAATGGGCGAAGCCCCGCCTCTTGGCGTGCCCGGGCGGCGTCCGCGAAGATCGACCGGGCGGTGGACCGGTCGGCGGCGGGGAGCCGTTCGACATCGTGCCAGAACACGAGGATTGCCCGTCCATCGTCGTCGATCAGGAGATCGTCGAGAGCGTCCCAATTCCGGCCGAACCACGCCGGGAATTCCAGGTCGGAGGCGATCCGGTCGAGGAGCTCGGCCTTCGTGGCCGGCCCGCGCAGATCGGCGAGGCGCACGACCGCCAGATCGAAGGCGGTCCGCGCTCGCTCATCCGGCAGGCGGTCGAGGTCGTGGACGCCGCCCGGGTCGCCAGGGTCCAGCGACGGCGGCCAACCTTGCGCGACGACGCGGCGATTCACGGCGCGATCCGGGCGAATGACGCGTAGTGGTCGGCCGTCCAATACGCCTCGTCCGGCCCGCCGGTCACGATCCGGCGCGCGCCGCGCTCGGCGGAGCCCGGGGTCTCAACCGTGTATTCGCGGTAGTACCCCGGCGGTCGGACGGGCAGGAGCCGCTCGCGGTTCTGGAAGGTGGCGCCGTCGGCCGGGTGGGCGTATGGGCCGCCGGCCGCGATC
>JACDAH010000200.1 GCA_013695505.1 Chloroflexota bacterium
GCAGGTCCGGATCGGTCCGCAGCAGCTGGCTGAACGCGACGATCGACGCGAGCGGGTTGTTCAGCTCGTGGGCCACACCCGCGACGAGCATCCCGATCGCCTCCATCTTCTGGGCCTGGATCAGCTCGCCTTGCAATCGGCTGCGCTCGGTCAGGTCCCGCACGATGACCAGCATCCGCGGCGCGCCGCCGATCTCGATCGGGCGAAGGTCGACCTCCTCCGGGAACGTCGTCCCGTCGAGGCGCCGGCCGACGCCGGTGAACTGCGTGGGCCCGTGCGGGTTCGCGACGCCGAGGCCGAAGTCGTCCGGATCAGCGACGAGCTCGTGGACATGCTTGCCGACCAGGTTTTCTCCGTACAGGCGGAAGGCCGCCGGGTTGGCGTCGAGGACGAACTCGTCGAGGTCCTGGACGAGGAGCGCGTCCGGCGAGCTCTCGAACAGCTGCCGATACCGTTTCTCACTGGCCTGCAGGCCCTCGCGCAGACGGCGATTGGCAAACGAGATGTCGAGAACGCGACCGATTGCATCGAGCGCCCGTTCGTCGAGCTCCAGCTCGTCGCGCGTTCTCCGGAAGAGAGCCAGCACGATCCCGACCAGGCGATCGTTGTCGCGGATGGGGAATGCGGCGACGGTCCGGAATCCCAGGGCGCCGAGGGCGCTGCTTGCGAGCTCGGAGACCTCGCCGTGTTCAACCGGGCTGATGATCGTGTTGCCGCCGGCGGCGAGGAGGGTGGCGATCGGGATGTCCGCAATGGGCCGGTCCATCAGGCGGCGCGCCAGCTCGGCGTCCACGCCGTCGACGCCGGCCAGACTCATCCGTTCTCCGTCGCTCCAACCGAACGTGGTGGCGTCGGCGTCGACCACCGAGCCCACCTCCCCGACGAATCGATCCCAGTCGCCGCGATCCACGGCGGCGACGTTGGAGAGTCGGGTGAGCTCGACGAGGACGCGCATCCGGCGATTGAGCAGGCGTTCGTCTTCGAGCTCGGTCGCGCTGCTGTCGCGGTTGACCGCGAGGAAGCCGATCGTGCCGCCGGCGGCATCGCGCAGGAGCGTCACCACGGAGTCGATCGTCAATCGCCGTCCAACGTGGCTGCCACGGAGCGGCAGGTACGTCAGGCGGCGGTGACTCGCCCCGGTCCGCCGGACGTTGTCACGGGCCGCCGCAACATCAATCGGTCGACCATCAAGCTCGCGAATGTCGATCAGGTCGGGAAACCGCTGCCCGATTGCCTCGTGGGCCGGTATTCCGTAGAGCTCCTCCGCCGCGGGGTTCCAGACACGGATCCTGGATTCCGGGTCGGCGATGAGGATCGCGTCGAGCGACTGGCGGACGATCTCATCGCGGATCGCGTCGTCGAAGGAAGGGGCGAGATTGCCTGCCGGAGTCGCCGTCAGGGGCGCGTCGGCAGGGGCCGGGTCTGAGGTCACGTGGCTATCCTAGCGAGGCAGCGCGACCGCACCTGTCGCGCGATCGTCCGTCATCACCCTGGAGGATCGTCCCACGAGCTGGCCGCTGACCGACGAGGAGCGCCTCCTCCGCGATACGACCCGCGACTTCGCCGGGCGCTTAGTGGCGCCGACAGCCATCGAGCGCGACGAGAGCGAGCGGTTCGATCGTTCCATCTTCGCGGCCATGGCCGAGCTCGGCCTGACCGGGGCGCCGCTGCCAGAGTCGGTCGGCGGCGCAGGGTTCTCGTACCTCGGCTGGTCGCTCGTGATGGAGGAGCTCGGCGCGGCCGACATGGCGACCGCGGTGACGCTGTCCGTGCACATCCTTTCGCAGTTCCCGGTGGTGACGTGGGGGACGCCCGAGCAGCACGAGCGCTGGCTCGGGCCGATGGTCGCGGGGTCGGCGCTCGGTGCGTTCGCTTTGACCGAGCCCCAGGCCGGGTCCGACGCGGCGGCGATCCGGACGCGCGCGGAGCGGGTGGGCGGAGCGGACGCACCCGAGGGCTATCGCCTGACCGGCACGAAGATCTGGATCACGAACGCTCCCGACGCCGATCGCTACCTCGTGTTCGCGGTCATCGACCCGACGCTCGGGGCGAATGGGATCGGGGCATTCCTGGTCGAGAAGGGGATGGCCGGATTCACGTTCGGCGCCCACGAGAAGAAGATGGGAATCCGGGCCTGTCCGGCCGCCGAACTCGTGTTCGAAAATTGTTTCGTTCCCGTCGCGAACCGGCTCGGGGCGGAGGGAGACGGCTACCGGATCGCCCTGTCGGCGCTGGCCGAGGGCCGGATCTCGATCGCGGCGGCGTGCGTCGGGCTGGCCCGCTCGGCGCTGGACCAGGCTGCGGTGTATCTCCAGCAGCGCAAGGCGTTCGGCGACGTGCTCGCCGATCAGCAGGGCCTGCGGTTCCTCGTGGCCGAGCTGGCACGGGACGTCGAGGCGGCACGAGCCCTGACTCGCCAGGCGGCGGCAATGAAGGACCGCGGCGAACAGATCGGCGTCGCGTCGTCGCTTGCGAAGTGGACCGCGTCGGACAGCGCGATGAGGGTGGCAACGGAGGCGGTCCAGCTGTTCGGCGCCAGCGGCTATTCGCGTGAGACCGGGATCGAGCGGCTGATGCGCGACGCAAAGGGCGCCCAGATCTACGAGGGCACGAACCAGATCCACCGCCTGATCGTCGCCGCCGACGTTCTGGGCTGAGGCTCCGCGCCCGGGCGACGGCGGGCAGCGGTCGGAGCAGTCCGGCCTCGCTCTCGCCGGACTCGCCCGCGGCCCGCCTACGGTTTCCTGCCGTCCGCTCACGGGACGAGCAGGATCCCGGCGCGCGCGCGTTCCGGCATGCCAGATTCGCACACCCGGTGTCCATTGCCGACGTCGCCCGCCCCGTCCCTGACAGACGTTGATACCGGCCGTCATCAGCCATCGACGGTCAACGGCCGTCTCAGCTCTTGCTCGGTTGATCGACCGCGAGACCCGGGCCGCGACGGCGACCTCATTCTGCGTGAGGCTGAGCCGAAGCCGGATCGCCCGAAGCGACGCGCCGATCCTCTGGTCGCGCGACTTATCCGCTGACGCTCGCGGTGTAGATTCGCGGCCATGAATAACACCGCCATTCCCGCCGACAGCGCCGCCCCGTCCGCCGCGGCCGAGCCAGAGACTTTCGGCAACTTCATCGCCGGCGAATGGTGCGACTCGACATCGGGCGCGACCTTCGAGAGCGCGAACCCCGCCGATACCCGCGACGTCATCGGGCGCTTCCAGCAGGGCACGCCGGCCGACGTTGCGATGGCCGTCCGGGCCGCCGGCGTCGCGGCCGGTCTCTGGCGCCGAACGCCCGCCCCGAAGCGCGGCGAGATCATGTACGCATTCGCGGCCCTGATGGCCGAGCACAAGGAGCGCCTGGCCCGAGCGATGACGCGCGAGATGGGCAAGGTCCTCGCCGAGGCCCGCGGCGACGTCCAGGAAGGGATCGACATCGCCTTCCTGATGGCCGGCGAGGGTCGCCGGATGTTCGGCGACACGACCCCGTCGGAGCTGCCCGACAAGTGGGCGATGAGCATCCGCCAGCCCATCGGCGTGGCCGGGATCATCACGCCCTGGAACTTCCCGATGGCGATCCCGTGCTGGAAGATGATGCCGGCCCTCGTCGCGGGCAACACGGTCGTGTTCAAGCCATCAAGCGACACGCCCCACTGCGCGACCCTGCTCGTCGAGCTCATGGCCGAGGCGGGGTTCCCGGCCGGGACCGTGAACCTCGTGACCGGCGCGGGCGCTGAGGTCGGCGACGCGATCGTCGATAACCCGGACGTCGCCGTGATCTCGTTCACGGGCTCGTCCGAGACGGGCAAGCACCTCGCCGCCAAGGCCGGCCGCCAGCTGAAACGCGTCAGCCTCGAGCTGGGAGGCAAGAACGCGATCGTCGTCATGGCCGATGCCGATCTCGACCTCGCCACCGACGGGATCCTGTGGTCCGCGTTCGGGACGACCGGCCAGCGGTGCACCGCCTGCTCGCGTGTCGTGGTTGACCGG
>JACDAH010000503.1 GCA_013695505.1 Chloroflexota bacterium
GTTCGGCCACGAGAACCAGCGCCGAGGCCGTCGGTCGTTCGCCCTCGATCGCCTGGACCAGCTCGGCGAGGTCGGCCCGCTCGAGGGGCGGGATCACGATCCGGTCCGGACCCCGATCGGCGACTGCCGACAAGTCGGCCAGCGTCCGGGTCAGCGGATGGTCGCGGGTCAGCTCATCGGGCTGCCACGTCGCGACGAGGCAGACGCGGTGCGGCCGCCGGATCCGGCTCATGAACGAGACGAAGGCGCGGGTTCCGGCGTCGGACTCGTGGAGGTCCTCCAGGACGAGGAGGATCGGCTGCCGCTCGGCCAGCCGCCCGACGACGCCGAGGAGTCCTTCGAGAACCCGGCCCTGACGACGCTCGAGGGCCGTCGTCGTCGGATGCTCCGGCAGTCCTCCGGCAACGCTCAACCGGCCGACGACCTCGGGAAAGAGTCGAACGACGTCCTCGGCGGCCGGTCCGACCGTCGTCACGAGCTCGCCGTCCTCGATCGAATGGAAGACGGGCCGGAGGGCCCGGATGATCGCCCCGTACGGCTCGTCCGAGCCGGGCCGGTACGAGCGCCCCCGAAGAACTGCGAACGGCTCGGTCAGCCTCGAGACGCGGCGCGCCAGCTCGTCGAGGAACCGGCTGACCCCGACGCCGCCGGGCCCCTCGAGCAGGACGGTCGTCGCGTCACCATTCGCGGCTGCCTCGAGTGCCGGGGCGAGCCGAACGAAGGCCGCGTCGCGCCCCACGAACCGCGCGCTGTTCCTGATCGCGGGCATGCCGCGCATTCTAGGCCTCGCGGGCAGCCGCTCGATGGCCTGTTGACGATCGCGCCGCGACCGCTCCGACTCCGGCAGCCGGATCAGGCTCGGGCGCGAGCCGTGAGGTAGGCGATCAGGACGTCGTCGTCGAACTCGCGGTTGTAGGTCGACGATGCCGCGTCGGTGACGAGATCGCCGAGGGTCATCTTGTGGAGCCAGCCCTGGCGGCCGTCGGGGCAGAGGACGAGCCAATACGTCCCGGATCGCTCGAGGAGCTGGACCTCGTCGCCCTGGTCGAGCTGGCCGATCTCGACCGAACGCAGCTCGTCGGGCGCGTCAAGGAGGCGGACGACGGCGTAGCGGATCACCCGGCGTTCGTATCCGTCCGCGGAATGCGCGGCCCCGCCATCGAAGCTCATCTTGTGGGGCGATGCGATCGACCGGGTCGGGTCGGCCTTGCGGGCCTCGAGCAGCGATGGCCGACGCCAGCGGGGCATGCCCGCCTCGCGATCGATCGGCGCGGGCACGGTCGCCCCGCGGACGACGCCGTTGATGACCTCGCTGCCGGGCAGGCCCGCGTGTCCACGGGCGGCGTTTGCCTTCAGCACCTCGTCGGGAGCCGGCGGCTGCTCGTCGCGGCGCTTCTTGCCGAAGATCGCGAACGCGAAGGCCATCGTCATCGCCGTGGTCGTCCCGACGAGCATCGGAACCAGCGTGATCGTCGGCGGCCGTTCGATCCCCAGGGTCTCCAGGGCGTTCGCGAGGGTGCCCCAGCCGGGACCGCCGGTCACGACGGGACGTGAGCCGTGGCCGTTCCCGGACCCGGTCGAGTCGTTGGTACCGGGGCCGGCCGCCCCGTCCGGTCCAGGAGAACCCGGGTCGACGATCGGGCCCGCCGCAGCGAGACCGTTGCCGCCTGCGCTGAGTGCGCCCGATCGGCCTGCGCCGTCGCCCGAGCCGTCGCTCCAGAGACCGCCCGTGGAGCCCGGCCCCCCGCCGCTGCCGCTCGGATCGCCCGGATCGGTCGGGCTGTCGCCGCCGGTCGAACCGTCGCCCCCGGTTCCGCCGGAGCCGCCGGTCCAGCCGGACGGACTCGAGGTGTGGGTCGCATCGGGCCCGGAGTTGGGCGGCGCGGACGATGGTTCGGGGGTCGGCTGGGGAGTTGGCGCCGGTGTGGAAACCGGGCGCGGGGATGGAGTCGGGTCTGGCTGCGGCGTCGGGGTCGGGTTCGGCCTGGGAGTCGAGGTCGGCCTGGGCGTCGGGCTTGGCGTTGGCGAGGGGGGAACGGTGATCGTGACCGTCCCACCGGCGGCGGTGTCGCTGAACTTCCTGGTGTCGGCGGCCTCGAAGGAGATCGCGTGGGTGCCGGCCGGCAGCTTCGTCGACCAGTGATATGCGACCCCGGCCTTCCAGTTGGCTCCGCCCGCGCCCGTCATGTGATGCGCGGCGCCGTCGATGACGACCGTCACGTGGTCGGGCGCGGATCCTTCGCGGTTGCGATAGACGATCCCGAACGCGATCGTCGTCGTCGGTGCTCCGGACCGCGGCGTCACCGACGCGTCGTACAGCTTCGTCGGGCCCGTGACGGCGAAGACCGGAGCCACCAGGGACAGGGTGACGAGCAGCGCGGCGCACAGCGCCACCAGCGGACTCACCGCTGGTCGCCGGATCCGGGTTCGACGCTCGTTCGACACGCTGATGTTGACCCTCCGCTCAGGCGATTGCCCGTGCTGAGGCCACCTTGGTGGTCGGCGTCGTCGCTCGCAATGGTACGGGTGTCCCACCGCGCGTGACCAACGCGGAGGACCCTCCCGCCTGAGTGTTGACGGCGATCACCGAGGGCGGGCCAATGCGGGGACGTCCGGTGGGGTCGATGGGTCGGACGGCGTGTCCGACCTGACCCGATGTGGTCATTTCCAGTGGCGCCCGAGCCCGCGACCATGGCAACGTGCAGGTCATCGCGTCCTCCCGGATCGTGCGGCCGCCGCTGGCGGCGGTCGCCGTCGGCGTCGTCGTCGGGAGCTTGCTCCTGCTCGGCGGGCTGTTCCTCGCGTGGGTCGCCTTCGCGACGCCGATCTTCACGGGCATGAGCCCGACGGCCGCACGGATTGGCCCCAGCCAGATGGCGATCGGTGGCCTCGTCTGGGCGTTCACCCTCGTCGGGCCCCCGTCGTTCGCGATCGTCGGCGCCATCCGGCTTGGCCTGGTGGCTCGCGCGTTGACGGCGAAGCCCGCCGTCCGGGCGATGAATCGGGTCGCCGACCAGCTCGGCGACGAGTACGTCGTCGCGACGGACGTCCGGCTCGACGGCCGCGTCCTGCGCAATCTCGTCCTGGGTCCGTTCGGTCTGGCCGTCGTGAATGAGCTTCCCCCGCCGGCCGTGACTCGCCACGCCGGCTTCAGCTGGGAGGTCCAGAAGGACGGCCGTTGGGCGCACATGGAGAACCCGATGCAACGGACCACCCGCGACGCGGAACGGGTGCGTCGCTGGTTCAGCGCCACCGAGCGCGACTACGTGGTGAGGGTCTATGCGGCGATCGTCAGTGTCGACTCGGCCATCGTGCGCACGCCTACCTGCGCGGTCGTGACCGCGGAGCAGATCCCCGCCTGGCTGGCGTCCTTGCCACCGTCTCGCGCCCTGACACCGGACCGCCGAGCCGAGCTCGTCGAGCAGCTCCGGACAATCGCCTAGCGTTCCCGCAACTCACCGCCCGGTAGCGCCGCGTGACGCCGGGGCGCGTGCGCGCCGGGCGGGAGTGCCTTCTCCGGCCGTGCCCCGAATCAGGCCTGCTCGCCACGGCGCACCCGGCCTCGCGGGGCGCCAACGTTGGTAGGGGAGCCAGGACTCGAACCTGGAACCAGCGGGATATAAGCCCACCGCTCTGACCATTGAGCTACTCCCCCGCTGCGATCCTACTCCGATCGCGCCTAAACGGGCCACGAGAACAGAACGATGACGGGTCGATCGCCGGGCCAGCCGGCGACGCGAGCGCCCTAGCTGTCGGGTTGACCGAGGATCCGGCCCGCGAGTGCGCGCAGGCTCAACGGACGTGGATGCAGGCTCGGCTCGGGCGCTTCGTCGCGACCGAGCTGGCTCGCCTGATTGGCGGCTCCGCCGGGTGCGTATGCGTGGGCGGGGAGCGTCGCCGCGATCTCCCGCTCTTCGTCGGTCTGAACGGCCTCGATCGGGAGGTCGTCGGGACTGAACGGACGCGGGGCGGCCTCGACGATCGGAACGGGCCGTGCATACGCCGGCGCGCCGTACAGCCGGGGCAGCGCGATGTGATGTTCGTCCAATGCCACGAATGAGTCCTCGCGGGGTTGTCGGATACCCGACCACGTGATGATATCGAGCGGAAGGTAGCGCGGAATGGTACGAAAGGGCCATCCCATGACGTGAGCGTTACGGGGGAAGTGGTGCCAGCACGCACAAGCCCGCAACTCGAGGACCGGTACGGTACCGGTCCGGTGGCTCGCGGGCGCCGCGGGCCCGCCCAGTCAGCCGATGAGCGGCTCGAGAACCTGGACCACCATCACGAGGACCAGGTAGCAAACCGGCACCGCCGCGAAGAACCCAAGCGCCGCGCTCCATGCCGATCGGGTCGCCGTCGTTCCGGAGCCGCGCGGTTGGGGCACCACGAGCCATGTGACGACGCTGCCGGCCACGAGGACGATCGCGATGTCCGCTGCGAGGTAGAGGGTGCGCAGGTCGCCACCCGGCAGGACGACTCCGCGGCGGATCGCGACGTCATAGGCCAGGAAACCGAGGCCAAGGACAATCGCCACGACGAGACTGGACAGGACGGCCCGGACGACCGGCCGCGGCGCGTACCGGAACTGGCGCCAGCGGATCTCGAGCCAGGACCGCCGGCGGACCTCGGGCGGCCTCACCGGGCCGACCGGGCTTGGCGGGCTCGCCGGGCTCGTTCCGTCCGTCATCGGTCGGTCATCGATCGCCCTGGCCGAGAATGGCCAAACGCTGCCGCTTGGGCAGCGAGTCCGGCGTGTGAGCGGCGAGGAGCTCCACGGTTCCCGCGACGCGCTCGATCTCGTCGGCGGTGGTGAAGAAGCCGACGCTCAGTCGGATCGCGTCGAGGTCCGGGATCGTCCGGGCGATCGCGAACGTCCGCCCGGCGATCTCCTCGAGCGCCTCGTCCTGCCGCCAGCCGCCGATCCGGAATGTCACGAGGGTCGCCATCCGGTCGCGTGGCGTGAGCAGCTCGACGCCGGAGATGGCCGCGAGTCGGTCCGCCGCCAGCCTGGCCACCGTGCGCCCCCGATCGTGGATCCACGGGAGTCCGACGTACATCGACAGCCAACCGCAGCTCCGCGCGAGGCCGGTGACGCCCGGCCGGTAGTGGCCGGTGTCGTCGAAGCGGCGGGCGTCCGTCCACGGCAGCGCATCGGTCGGGGTCAGCTGCTCGTGGGTGAACCAGTTCCCGTTCGAAAGATGGCTCGCTGCGACGGTCGCGGGATCACACCACAGTGCGCCGGTTCCCTCGGGCCCGAGCAGCCACTTCTGGCCAGGCAGGGCGTAGAAGTCGACTCCGAGCTCGGCGACCGACACCGGGATCGCCCCCACGGCCTGGGCGCCATCGACGATCACCCGCGCCCCGCGACGATGGGCGAGCTCGGCAATCTCCGTGATCGGGAGCCGACCACCGCTCGTGAAGAGCACGTGAGACAGGGCCACGAGCCGCGTCCGGTCGGTGATCGCCGCGTCGAACGCCGCGAGGGTCGCCTCGTCATCGCCGCCGAGGCCGACATCGGCGATCGCGACCTCGGCCCCGAACCGTGCCGCCGCCGTGTGGACCGGTCCGAGGGCGCCGGGGTGCTCGGCCTGGGTCGTCACGAGCCGGTCGCCGGGCCGGATGTCGACCGACCAGACCGCGGCGTTCATCGCCTGCGAGGTCGAGTGGACGAGAGCGATCTGGCCGACGTCGGCCCCGATCACGGCCGCGACCGCCCCGCGAGCCTCTCCCATCCGCTCGAGAAAGCCCTCCCAGTAGTCGGCATGGGAGCGCCCGGTCCGGAGCTCGTACTCGACGAGCTCAGCCATCGCGGCCGCGGTCTCCGCGGGCAGCGGCCCGACCCCGCCCGTATTCAGGTAGATCCCCGCGCCAAGCGCCGGAAGCGCCTCGCGGACGGCGATCAGCTTCTCGTCATCGGGCAAGAAGGGGGCGACCACCCGCCTATGATATGGCGATGTCCTCTTCCCCCGGCCGTCGGCTTCCGCGGACACGGACGCCTGGCGGCCTCGCCCGACCCGAGCTCCTCGCAACGACCGACTGGCTCGCGGACCAGGTCGGGCGGCCGGATGTCCGGATCCTCGACGTTCGCTGGCGACCCGACGGCAGCGGACATGCGGTCTGGGCCGCCGGTCACATCCTTGGTGCCGTCCACGTCGACTGGCGAGCGGACCTGAGCGACCCGTCCGAGACGGGCGATGCCCTCCTGCTGGCCGGACCGGAGCAGGTGGCCAGGACCCTCGGGCTTGCCGGTGTCGGCGACGGGGCCACGGTGGTGGTCTACGACGACACGGTCAGCCTGTTCGCGGCCCGGACGTGGTGGAGCCTGCGGGTCTACGGACTCGAGTCGGTCCGGATTCTCGATGGCGGATTCCCGGCCTGGGTGGAGGAAGGTCGGCAGACCTCGACCGCCACCGATCCGCCGCCGGTCGCCCACTTCACGCCGCGGTCTCAATCCCGGATGCGGCTGACGACCAGCGACGTTCGGGCCCTTCTCTCCTCACCCGATGTGACCCTGCTCGATGCCCGTGCCCCGGCCGAGTACCGCGGCCACGAAGGCAACACCAAGCGGCTCGG
>JACDAH010000264.1 GCA_013695505.1 Chloroflexota bacterium
TACGGCGCGGCCCAGATGGGCGGGCTCCTGCTCGGTCCGGCGATCGGGGGCCTGGGCTCTGCGGCGTTCGGCGGCGTCGGCTTCATCTTCTGGTTTGGCGCGATCAGCTCGTTTGCTGCCGCCGTGGCCATCGCCCTCCGAGTCCGTGAGCGGCCGTCCGTCGCAGGGGAACCGCGCGAGAGCCACCAGCCGTCCGTCGACCTGACGGCGTTCCCGCACGAGCCGGAGCACCTCGTCGGACGGGCCGGCCGCATCAGCGCGGACGGCGATGGCGACGGCGACCGCGAAGCCGGCGGCCGTCCGGTGCGCCTCGCCAACCGGATGCTGATCGCCGCGATCCTGCTCACGGTGGGCGGCAACTTCGCGGCCGGGACGTACGAGGTGATCTGGTCGCTCTATCTCACCGGCCTCGGGGCCGGCCTCGGGCTCATCGGCCTGACGTTCGCGATGTTCGGGCTGCCCGTCCTCGTGCTGTCGCCGGCGTTCGGCCGTCGGATCGATCAGGGCGGGATGACGATCTATCTCCTCGCGGGGACCGTCCTGCCGGTGGTCGCCGCGCTGCTCTACACCTTGATCCTTGATCCGCTCATGTCGATCCCGTTGATCCTGGTCGAGGCGACCGGGTTCGCGATGTTCAACCCGGCGCTCTATTCGCTCGTCGCCGCGGGCAGCCCGCCGGGCCGATCGTCGACGGCGCAGGGCGTGTTCGGGGCCGCAGGCACGCTTGGCTTCGTGGTGGCGTCGCTGCTCGCAGGATCGCTCGCGGAGATCGACATCCGCGTCCCGTTCTTCGTCTTCGCCGTCGTGATGACCGGCTTCACGATCGCCGCGTTTGCGGTCGGCGGACGGCGGCTGCGGGCGGGTCGGGCGGTTCCCGCCGGGGTCGCTCTTTGACGGTCGCCGAGTCGCGCGGGGAGGTCAGGCGGTTCTGAGGCGGCGATCGATCCGGTCGCGCAGGCCGCCGGCCGGCGTTCCGAGGCGGAGACGCAGGTTGCGCGGATCGATCCGTAGCGGATCGGTGCGCGTCGTCACCCGCGAGCCGGCGAGCCGGTCGTGGAAGGCGGTGACGACCGACGCGATGTCGCGAGTCGGGTCGGTCTGGTGACGTTTGAACATGTCGGGGACAGTGCGCCGGCCGGTGCGCGCAGGCAACCCCGTCGTTCTTACCAGAGGCACCCGGGACTTTTGGCCCGGGAATGGGCGGGCCCAGCCGACGCCGGCCGATCGCAACGCCTCCGATCAGGCACGGGCGGGCAGGTCGCCTGTCCCTGCCGTTTCCGGTAGCCGCATATCCGGCGAGTCGACAGGAAAAAGGGCGGCGAGGCGAGGAGCATTGAACGAGGACGCGTGGCGGATCACCACCCGACGGTGCCAGGCTCGTCGATCCAGCTCCCGTTCGGTCATCGGTCCTCCTCTTCGCCAAAGGACCCGTGTGTACACGATCTCCGTCAGTTCTACACCTAGGACGGCGGTACCGTCTGCGCCCAGATCGATCCGTCACCGAAACAGACACCCCGCCCTCCCGGTAGCTTCGGAAACCCGTCCCCCAAGGGCGAGATGAGGCGTTGGCCGTTTCGCGCGACAACAAGTCCCGACGGTCGCGGCCACCGGACCTGCAACAACATCCCGTCGTCAGCGACGACCGGCACGGGCTCCGCGGCCGAGGGCTCTATCCTGAAGGTCACGTCGAACGTTCTAGCCAACATGCAGCCTGGTTCAGCGGGGCGTGAAACAGCACGAACGTCGGATCGGGCGCAACGGCTCGGTCGGGGCAGGCGACTCGGCACAGCCGGACAACGAGACGACAAGGCCTGCGATGACGATCGAGCGTCAGGATCGCCGCCCAGAGAGCCCAGCGCTGGGGTCACGCCATGTTCGTTCAGCAAGGCCCTCAACCGCCGATGATCGAGACGCCGCCCAAGGCCTGTTGCATGTACCTGGAATGTGAGAAGCACACGCGAAGCGAACCGTTGATCGAAACCAGGGATGACACAAAGGCCGCCGCAGCCGAACCGTTGAAGACCGGCCCGCCGCTCTCGCCTTTGCCACCCGTTCCGCCGACCGCGCAGGCGCGACGGAATGCGGTGCCGTTGTCCGCGTTGGTCCAGCCGACGGTGCTCGCTTGAGTGATGTTCGCCCTCCCGCCGTACCAGCTGATCGAGTCACCCGCGACCCACGTCGTCTTGGTTCCGACCACCTGCCTTCTCGTGTTGCCGTTCCCGAAGTAGAAGTACTTGGCTTCCGTGCCCGTAACACTAGACATCGGCCGCTCCAACCAAGTGACCTCAGCGCGCGCCAGTCACCTTCCGCGTCGCCTCGTTGCGATCCGCCGCATCGATCTTTGCGAGGATGACGGACACGTAGTTGGCAACCGTCTTGCCGGACAGTCCCAGCCGCTCGGCGATGGCCGAGTTCGTCAAACCCTTCGCGATCAACGCGAGGATCTGCCGCTCGCGACTCGTCAGGCTGGGGAAGTCGTCCTCCGGGATCTCTCCGCCGCGTCCGTGCACGAGATCGGCGAGCCGGCCGGCGAGTGACCCGCCGATG
>JACDAH010000304.1 GCA_013695505.1 Chloroflexota bacterium
GACGCGATGGACGGGAGCCGCGGAGCCAGCTAGCCCGGACTGCCGTCCTCGCCCGGCGGTCCCGCTCGCGGGACGGGCCCGTGGACGATCTCGAACCCGGTCGTGTTGGAGAGGACCTCGACCTGGGCGCGCTCGAGCCGCAGATCGGCCGAGCCGCGACCCGCTCGCAGATTCCTGATCGTCACGGCCGGAAGCCAGTCGGGCAGCTGCGGGTGGACATAGAGCCGGCGCTTGCTGCCAAGCGCGTGAATTCCGCCAAGGATGGCCACGAACCGGAACACGGACGCGGCCGCCCACGCCTGGGGAACGTTGGCGCCGAGATACTGGACGGGAAACGCGCCCGGTTCCCGTGGGAGTCCCGCAAAGAGCTCGGGCAACTGGTAGGACTCGAAGCACTCTGCGGCCGCGAAGATGCCTCGGGCGACCCGGTGGGCCTCCGCAATCCGGCCGTACCGGGCGAAGCCTCCGGCGATCGTCGCATTGTCGTGCGGCCAGACCGATCCAAGGTGGTAGGCGAAGGGGTTGTAACCCGGGTGGTCCGCGGACAGGGTCCGGATCCCCCAACCGCTCCACATGTCGGGCGCCATCAGCCGGTCGACGACGCGGTCGGCTCGATCCGCCGGGACGATGCCGCTGGCAAGGCAATGGCCAGCATTCGACGCGACCGACCGGATCTGGCGCTTGCGGCCGTCCAGACCGAGGGCGTAGGTTCCCTCGGACTCCCACCAGAAGTCGTCGTTGAACCGGTCGTACAGCCGTCTTGCCCGCGATCGCAGGTCGGCTGCCCCGGCCGGATCGTTCAGGACCTCGCGGATCGCCGCCATCCGGAGCATGGCGTCGTAGGCATATCCCTGGAACTCGCACAGGGCGATCGGCAGCTCGGGGATCGTTCCGTCGTGGTGCTGGATCGCGACGGCCGAGTCCTTCCAGCCCTGATTGAACAGGCCCCGCGACGATCTCGTCCCGTACTCCTGGAAGCCGTCGCCGTCTCGATCGCCGGATTCGAGGATCCAGCGGAGGGCGGCCTCGGCCGCCGGAAGGAAGCGGCGCAGCAGCTTCTTGTCAGATGACCATTCGTACGCGTAGGACAGGACGACCACGAACAACGGAGTCGCGTCGTGCGTTCCGTAGTACGGAGCGAACGGGAGCAGTCCCAGCTCGGCGAGCTCACCGAAGCGGAGCTCGTGCGGCACCTTGCCGGGTTCCTTGTCCTGCTCCGGGACGTCATCCGTGGCCTGGAAGGCCGCGAGCCGGTCAAGGGCGCCAGTCGCGAATTCGGGAAACCCGCTGATCGATTCCATCGCCACGACGAGTGAATCCCGGCCGAACAGCGTCACGTACCAGGGGATTCCGGCCGCCGGAACGTAGACGCTCCGGCCCACCGCGAACTCCTCCATTCGGAGCGATTCCATGTCGGCGACAGCCTGGCGCCAGATCGCGGGCAGCGCGCTCCCATCGACCTCGATCTCGACCGGTGGCAGGACCTTGGTATCGAGCCTGGCGTCCTTTGGCAGCAGGGCGCTGCACTCGAGGACCCTGGCCTTCCGCCGACCGATGACCGGCAACCAGTGGACGCAGGTGTGCCACTTCTCCTTTGGCTCGAGCGTGAACGCGAAGACGAGGTTCCCGTTGGCGAATTGCGGAGGGGCACCGGCCTTTGCGACTCGAACGACGAGCTCACGCACAAAGTCGCCATTGCGATAGGTCGTTCGAAGCTGGGATGTCGACTGGCGCCATGCGGTCTGAAGGTCGCCGCGCCTGAGGAGCTGTTTCCAGCGAACGTCGAAGATGTCGGCGAAGTCGGATCCAATCTCCAACTCGAGGGTCAGGCGGACCGGCTCGGGGGCGTAGCTGACGAGGTCGTAGTCCTCGTGGATGCCCTCGCTGATCGTCCGGTCGAGACGGAACCCGATCGATCGCGGAGGCAGGCTGATCCCGGATGCGCCGAGCGCCCCAGTTCCAAGCGGCAGCTCCGGGCTCGCGAACTCATGTCGAACGGAGAAGTGCTCGATCCGCGCGGCGTTGAGCAAGACGGGTGCCCGACCGTTGATCGTCACGCCGTACCTCGAGACGAACCGCGTGTCCTGAGCGAAGAACCCGACGTCATCGCTCGGTGCCATTGACGCGTCGGGTTGGGCGATCAGGAACCGGTTGTTGTGGTTGATCGTGATCGTCGAGGGGCCGACGATAACGGCCACGGCTGCCTCCGATCGGGGTACGAGATGATTTGTGCCGGCCCCGGGGGCGTCGACCTCGGCACTGGTCGCAGGTCATTGAGCCGAACCAGCATGACGCGCAGGTGACGGTCGCGAACGCTTCAGGCGTCGGCTGTCATCGCATACAGTGACGGCCATGACGACCTCTCCGCTTTCCGACGCCTTCGCCCACCATGTCTGGGCGACGACACGCCAGCTCGATGCCTGCGCGACCCTCGATGAATCGCAGCTCGCGACGACCGTCCCAGGCACCTACGGGTCGATCCTCGACACCCTTCGCCACATCGTGGACGGCGACGTCTTCTACCTCGACATCCTGCGCGGCGGCACGCCGGAGCCGTTCGACAAGGACGCCAGTGACATCCCGACGCTGCGCTCCGTGATGGAGGCCCATCGCGCGGCGTGGGAGGAAATCCTGGTCCGCTATCAGGCGACGGATCCCACGACCGACATCGTCGAGTACGAGGACAACGGCTACGAGACGCACGCCCCGCTCGGGATCCGGCTCGGTCAGGTGCTGTACCACGGCACCGATCATCGGAGCCAGGTCAACACCGCGCTGACGTCCCTCGGGATCGAGCCACCGGCGATCGAGGGCTGGGACATCGCTCGCGAGGACGGACGGATGTCCACGATCGAGACGACCGGCGCGGGCAAGCCAGTCTCCTGAGAGGCGTATCCTCGGGCGCATGACGAAAACTGGCGCCCTGGACTCCGCGGACTCGTCGGCCACGCTGACTGCCGGCCTCCTCGCCGCAGCTCGGTCGATTCAGGACGATGTCGTCGCGATCCGGCGGCGAATCCATCGGCAGCCCGAGGTCGGGCTCGACCTGCCGTTGACGCAGGCGGTCGTGCTCGACGAGCTCGCGAAGATCGGGATCGGAGGGCGACCCGGCACCGCGCTCAGCTCCGTCGTGGCAGTCATCGAGGGCGGCAAGCCCGGGCCGACCGTCCTGCTCCGCGGCGACATGGACGCACTGCCGCTCCACGAGGACACCGGGCTCGACTTCGCGTCCGAGGTCGACGGCGCGATGCACGCCTGCGGCCATGACACCCACGTCGCGATGCTGCTCGGTGCGGCCCGCCTGCTCCAGGAGCGGCGCGCCGACCTGCCGGGCAACGTGATCCTGATGTTCCAGCCGGGCGAGGAGGGATACGGGGGCGCGAAGACGATGATCGAGGAGGGCCTGCTCGACGCGGCTGTCGCCGGCGGCGGCGCCCGCCCGACCGGCGCGCTTGCGGTCCACATCGGGACGCGCTACCCGAGCGGTGAGATCCATCTCCGGCCCGGTCCCCAGATGGCCGCGACGGACGTGATCCGGATCACCGTCCGCGGTCGCGGCGGCCACGCATCCGCGCCGCACATGGCCCTCGACCCGATCCTCGTTGCCGCCGAGATCGTGCTCACCCTTCAGGCAATGGTGACGCGCCGGATCGACATCTTCGACCCCGCCGTGGTCACGATTGCCCAGATCACGGCCGGCACCACGAACAACATCATCCCGGAGTCGGTGTTCCTGTTCGGGACCATCCGGACAGTGTCCGAGAAGACCCGGGTGGAGGTCCGGGCCGGCGTCCGTCGCGTCGCCGAGGGGATTGCCGCCGCCCACGGCGCGACCGCCGAGGTCGACCTCGAGCCCGGCTACCCCGTCACGATCAACGACCCGGGCTTCACGGCCTTTGTCCAGGACACCGCGCGCTCGCTGATCGGCGACAACCGCGTCGCGGAGCTGGCGGCCCCGATCATGGGCGCCGAGGACTTCTCCTACGTCCTCCAGCAGGTCCCGGGCGCGATGGCATTCCTCGGCGCGCGACCCGACGGGCTCGACCCGGCGATCGCGCCGCAGAACCACTCGAACCTGGTGGTGTTCGACGAGACGGCAATGGCGGTCGGCGTTGCGCTGTACGCAGCCGTGGCGATCCGCCACCTCCACGGGACCTGATCCGGGCCCGGACCGCGGCCGGCTCGCGCCGTCGGCTCGCGCCGTCGGCTCGCGCC
>JACDAH010000349.1 GCA_013695505.1 Chloroflexota bacterium
GGACGGTCCATGTCGGCTCGCTCCGCGGTCCCGTGATCCTGGACGTCATTGCCCGCGCCCTCCGTGCTCGCGGGCTCGAGACGACGCTCCTGTACGGCATCGACGACATGGACCCGATGGACGCCCAGGCGCTCCTGACGCCCGACGCCGTCGAGCACGAGATGGGTCGCCCGCTCGCCCACGTGCCCGACCAGGAGGGCGACGGCCATGCGTCGTACGCCCGCCATCACGCCCAGGTCTTCATCGACCTCTTCGCCGGTCTCGGCATCCATCCTGACCGCTATTACTGGATGAGCGATATCTATCCGACCGGGGATATGGATCCGTTCATCCGGACTGCCCTCGACCGAGCCGAGCAGGTCCGCGAGATCTACCGCCGGGTCGCGAACGTCCAGCACCCGTCGGACTGGCACCCCATCCAGGTCGTCTGCCCCAACTGCGCCAAGATCGGGACGACGATCGTGACGAAGTGGGATGGCGAGCGGGTGTTCTTCGAATGCCGCCAGGCGCTCGTCACGTGGGCCCGCGGCTGCGGGACGTCGGGCTGGACCTCGCCGTTCGGCGGAACCGGAAAGCTCGGCTGGAACCTCGAGTGGGCTGCCCAGTGGTCGCTGTTCGGGGTCACGATCGAGCCCTGCGGCAAGGACCTCTCGACCGCCGGCGGGTCCCGTGACCGGGCTGACGCGATCGCCCGCGAGATCTTCGAGCGTGAGCCGCCGCTCAACGTGCCGTACGAGTTCCTGAACATCGGCGGCAAGAAGATGTCGACCTCCAAGGGCCGCGGCGCCGCCGCCCACGCCATCGTGGAGGTGATCCCGCCGGAACAGGTCCGCTTCCTGTTCCTGCGGCCCCGTCCGAATCAGGTCATCGAGTTCGAGCCCGAGGGCAGCGACGCGATCCCGCGCCTGTTCGACGAGTTCGACCGATTCGCGGCCGCGACCGCGGGCAGGCCGGTTCGGGGCGAGATCGCGCCCGGCTTCGAGAGCACGTTCGCCTACGCGCTGCTCGATCCGAACGCCGACGTGGCGGCGGAGGCGGCGGCCTTCCGTCCGGCCTTCTCGCACCTCGCGCTCCTCCTCCAGATCCCGAACGTCGACCTGGCGGCCCGCGTGGCGGCCGAGAAGGGGAGCGCCCTCACGGCCCGCGAGACCGGGACCCTCGACGAGCGGATCCGGGCGGCCCGGGCGTGGCTCGAGGCCTATGCCCCAGAGCGGGCGATCGTCGCCGTGCGTGACACCGTCCCGGCCGAGGAGGTGGCCGCGCTCGACGATGACCAGCGGCGATATCTGGCGGCGCTCGCCGACGCCGGGATGTCCGAGACCGAACCGCCTGAGTCGGGCGAGGCGTGGCAGAACCTGATCTTTGCCATAGCCGGCGAGGCTGGCCTGTCGAATGGCCGGGCGTTCGCGTCGCTGTACGCCGCCTTCCTCGGCCGGACGAATGGACCGCGTGCCGGATGGCTCCTCGCCTCACTCGAGTTCGACTTCGTTGTCGGTCGCCTCCGCCAGGCCGCCGCTGCGGCACCTCAGGTGCCGGCATGAGCGTCGGCCTGCAGCGGCTCCGCGACGACGCGGACGCGATCCGCAAGGGCGCGCTCGACAAGGGCGAGGATGCGGCGGTCGTCGATCGGGCGCTGGAGCTCGACACCCGCCGCCGGACGCTCCTCGGCGAAGGCGACGCGCTCAAAGCGCAGCGCAACGTCACCAGCAAGCAGGTCGGCGCGGCGATCAAGGGCGGGGCCAGGCCCGACGGCCCGGAGGTCGCGGCGCTCAAGGCCGCGTCGGTCGAGGCCGGCCGCAAGATCGAGGCGATCGACGCCGAGCTTGCAACCGTGGAGGCCGAGGTCGAGCAGCTCCTGCTCCGGATCCCGAACCCCGCCGATCCGGATGTGCCGATCGGCGGCGAAGAGGCCAACGTCACGGTCCGGACCTGGGGCGAGCTCCTCCCGGTCGAGCAGCCCATCATTGGCGAGGTCGGCGGCGACGCCCCGGTCGGAGGCGCGACGTGGCGGCGCCGGCCGCACTGGGAGATCGGGGCTGACCTCGACATCATCGACAACCCGCGCGGAGCGAAGATCGCAGGCTCCGGGTTTCCGGTCTACAAGGGCGCGGGCTCCGCCCTCCAGCGTGCCCTGATCAGCTTCTTCCTCGATGTCCACACCCGCGAGAACGGCATGACCGAGATCTGGCCACCGGCCGTCGTGAACACGGCGTCGGCCATCGGGACCGGCCAGATCCCGGACAAGGAAGACCAGATGTACGTCGTCACCCGCGACGACCTCTATCTGATCCCGACGTCCGAGGTCCCGGTCACGAACCTTCACCGTGACGAGATCCTCGAGGCAGACCAGCTGCCGATCCGGTACGCCGCCTACTCCCCGTGCTTCCGCCGCGAGGCGGGCGCCGCCGGCAAGGACACCCGCGGGATCCTCCGGGTCCATCAGTTCGACAAAGTCGAGATGGTCTTCTTCGAGAAGCCGGCCGACTCGAACGACGCCCTCGAGTGGCTGACCGAGCGGGCCGAGATCCTGCTGCAGCGGCTCGGGCTCGCCTATCGGAAGCTCCTCATGGCGACCGGCGACATGGGATTCACGCAGGCCAAGAAGTACGATCTCGAGGTCTGGGCACCCGGCGTCGAGAAGTGGCTCGAGGTGAGCTCCTGCTCGAACTTCCGCGACTACCAGGCCCGCCGGATGGCGATCCGCTGGCGGCCGGAGCCCGGCGCCAAGCCGGAGCTCGTCCATACCCTGAACGGCTCGGGCCTCGCCCTCGCCCGGGTTGTCGCCGCGATCCTCGAGACCTATCAGCGACCGGACGGCTCGGTAGAGGTCCCGGAGGTCCTCCGCTCGTACCTCGGGCGCGACGCCATCGCCGCACGCGACTGACCGCGGTCATGGTCGATCTCGGGGTGCACCTGCCGAACGGCTACGTCCTCGTGACGTACCGGGAGCGACCGGACCTGGAATCGGCCATTGCCGACCACAACGTTGGCATCTGGCAGCCGTTCATGCTCGAAGACGAGGTGGCGAACCGTCATTTCGGGACCGCGTTCGAGCGATGGCCGGAGTTCCAGATGATCCTGCTCGACGCGGCCGGGGCGATCGTGGCCGTCGCCAACTCGATGCCGCTGTGGTGGGATGGGACCGACGCGAGACTACCCGACGGTTGGGACCAGCAGGTGCTCAGAAGTGCCGCCGACATCGTGGCCGGCCGCGCCCCGAACACGCTCGGCGCGATGCTCATCGTCGTGACTCCGGGTCTGCGCGGTTCCGGCATCGCCGGGACGATGTTGGAGGCATTCCGGGCGGCGGCCCGGAATGCGGGCTACGGGGCCGTGATTGCGTGCGTTCGCCCGACCGAGAAGGAGCGCTACCCGCTGACTCCGATCGAGCGTTACGCAACCTGGACCCGTCCGGACGGCCTGCCATTCGATCCCTGGATTCGCCTCCACGTCCGTCTCGGGGGCCGGATCGTCCGCGCGGCGCCCCATTCGATGACAATTAGAGGAACGGTCGCCGAGTGGGAGGAATGGACGGGTCTGTCCTTTCCGGATAGCGGCGAATACGTCCTGCCAACCGCGACGTCGCCGATGACGATGGACCGCGACCGCGACGAGGGCGTCTATTTCGATCAGAACGTCTGGGTCGTGCACGACCTCGGCTAAGGGCCGAGGGCTCCTTGGGGGCCGAGCCACGACAGCCGCGCCAGCCGGGCGACCCAGGTTGCCACGATCAGCCCGGATCCGCCGAGCACCCAGGGGTTTGGGCTGGGTCCCTCGCGCGACGGTTGCCAGCGCCCGGCCGCGACCAGCACGAGCGCCCCGAGCATGGGAATCCCGAGCGGGTGCGCCGACAGGCTCCGCCGGGCGCGAAGGTGGCTCGCCGCATGCACCGATCGGGTGAGCCCGCAGGCCGGGCATGGCAGGCCGGTCAGACGGCGGAACGGACAGATCGTCGGTCCGCTCTCGACCAGCCTGCTCGGAGCCAGCCAGGCAGCGAGGATCGCCGCGATGGCCAGCCGTCGGCCGAGATCGACCTGACGGTCGATCCCGGCCGGATCGATCAATTCCGGCGAAGGGCGAGTCCGCGGGAGTCGCTGAGCTTGCCGGTCGCGATCAGGTAGATGTCGATGATCGTCCAGATCCCGCAGCCGCCGAGGGTGACGAGCTTCAGGACGCCCAGCCCCGTGTACCCGAGGTAGAAGCGATCGAGCCCCAGCGTCCCGACGAAGACCGATACGAGCAGCGCCGTCAGCCATTCCTTCTCCGAGAAGAGGCCGGGCACCTCGCTCGCGACGAACCAGGCTCCGTTGCCGTCGGTCTTGCGGACCATCGACGTGCTCCGGAGCGCACCGCCCTTCACCTGCATCTGCAGGTCGGTCACCGTGTACGGGCCATCCTCGGCGCCCATCCGCTGGACCATGAATGTGTCGTTGACTGTCAAATCCCTACCTCCACTTCCTGCGTTCAGCATAGCCGCCGGCATCGCCGCCGTCCTCTATCCTCTGCCGCGGAGAGGTGGCAGAGCGGTCGATTGCGACGGTCTTGAAAACCGTTGACCGAAAGGTCCGTGGGTTCGAATCCCACCCTCTCCGCCAGCACGAGGAGTCGCGGCGGGCATCGTCGATCATCCGGCATTCGCGAGGATGGATGCCGACCCGGACGACTTGATCGCCCATCTCGACGGTGTCGACCGTCCCCTCCGGGCCGGATCGACGGGCTTCGTTCCGGCGGGCGTGGTCCACGCCACCATCGACGACAACGACGAGCCGGTACAGGTTCGGGCGACCTACCCGGCCACCATTCACGAACCGACCGATCTGTTGGAGGCATACCGACGATGACCGAACACGACGACCACGACCACGAGCACGAGCACGACCACGGTCACCACGAGCACTCGTACCAGGCGGCGATCGCCGGCTATCGAGCCGAGAAGGACGCCTTCTTCAAGTCGGGCCCGGGTAGCCCGATCCCGGTCGATGAGCGCGACGCGTTCACGGGCCTCCCGTACTTCCCGCTCGACGAGGACATGGTCTTCGACGGGCTGCACGTCGAGCCCTACACCGGCGACGAGCCGACCTCGTTCCAGATCCCGACGTCGGACGGCAAGCTCCGTCCGGCGCGCCGGGCGGGTACCTTCAGCTTCGACGTGGGTGGCGAGCGGCGCCGGCTGACGGCATACGAGCTCGAGGGCGCCCACTCTGACGGCCGCCTGTTCCTGCCGTTCCTCGATGCGACGAGCGGGACCGAGACGTACGGCGCCGGTCGCTACCTCGACCTCGAGCCCGATGGGGACGGAACCTACGCGATTGACTTCAACCAGGCGTATCACCCGTCCTGCGTGTATGCGCCCCAGTTCTCGTGCCCGCTGACGCCGGCCGAGAACCGGCTCCCCATCCGGATCGAGGCGGGCGAGCGGCTGCCGGACGGAGACCCGGCTCACTGACCGCGGCGCCCGGCGCCAGGCCACGCCGTCGATCATCCTTGCGATCACTGACGCCTCAGCCGGGGTGCGGCACCCCGAGGGCTTCGGCCATTGCCGCCAAATGGGCCGGCGCTGATCCGCAGCACGCCCCGAT
>JACDAH010000354.1 GCA_013695505.1 Chloroflexota bacterium
GTGGGCGAGGCGGCGCCGGCTTCCCGACCGGCGAGAAGTGGCGCGCCGCGGCCGCGACCCCCGCCATCCGCCGCTACGTCGTCGCCAACGGCTATGGTGCGGATCCGTCGTCGGCGACCGACCGGACGCTCCTCGAGCAGAACCCCTTCGCCGTCCTCGAGGGCGTCGTCATCGCGGCCGCCACCATCGGCGCGACCGAGGCGATCATCGCCGTCCGGACCGAGGCGACCGACGCGATCCGGGCGCTCGAGACCGCCCTCGAGCGGATGATCGCGGCGAATCTCGCCGGCGAGGACGTCTCGGGCTCCGGGCACGACGTCGACATCACGATCCGGCCGGTCCAGGGCGCCTACATGCTCGGCGAGGAGACCGTCCTGCTCAAAGCCCTCGAGGGCAGGCGCGGCCAGCCCGAGCAGCGCCCGCCCCAACCCGCCGAGCGCGGGCTGTTCGGCCAGCCGACGATCGTCCAGAACGTCCAGACCCTCGCGGCGATCCCGTGGATCCTCGCCAACGGCGCCGAGGCGTTCGCCGCGATCGGCTCGAGGGCGAGCCCCGGCTCGATCCTCGTCTCGGTCCGGGCGCCCGGCGGCGGCGGCGTTGCCGAGGTCCCGATCGGGACGCCGCTCCGCGACATCATCGCCCTCGCCGGCAAGGACGCGGCGAAGGACCTCAAGGCGCTCCTGGTCGGCGGCCCGGCGGGCGGGATCCTGCCCGCCGACCTGGCCGACACGGCTTATGAATACGATGCGCTCCGCGCGGTCGGGGCCCACATCGGATCGGGCGCGATCGTCGCCGCCGACAGTCGGGCCTGCGTGGTCGACCTTGCCCGGCTCCTCACCCGCTTCTGTGCCGACGAGGCATGTGGCAAGACGATCCCGTGCCGGATCGGCCTGCGTCGTGTCACCGAGATCGGCGACCGGATCGCGACCGGCGTCCCGCGGCCGACCGACGTCCAGCTCCTGGCCGACCTGTCGAGCGACATCGTCGGCTCGGCGCTGTGCGATCACGAGCGCCTGGCGACCCTCCCGTTCGCGAGCGGGATGCGATACTTCCGTTCCGAGCTCGATGAGCACATCCTGCGGAGCTCGTGCCCGGCCGGCGTCTGCCGACCGATCGCGGTCGCCGCCGGCGCAGCCCACTGACGAGACGATGACCGACCTGTTGCCTCGCCCCTACTCCAAGACGAACGCGATCCAGCCCCTCAACGATTCGCTCGGCGAGCGGCTGATCACGACCCAGTCGCCGCAGCGTCCGCAATCGACGCCGCGCATCCGGATCGAGGTCGACGGCCGGGTCGTCGAGGGCTTCGAGGGCCAGACGATCCTCGAGGTCTGCCGCGACAACGGGATCGAGATCCCGACCCTGTGCTACGAGCCCAAGCTGCCCGGCTTCGGCGCCTGTCGGATGTGCGTCGTCGAGGTCGAGGGCGAGGAGCATCCGCCGATCTCGTGCTCACGGACCTGCGAGCCGGAGATGGTCGTCAAGACCCAGACCGAGGAAGTGCGGCGCCTGCGCCGGACCAACCTCGAGCTGATCTTCTCGGACCACAACGCGTATTGCCTGCCGCCGTGCCAGAACAAGTGCCCGAGCCACATCGACATCCCGGGCTTCCTCAAGGCCAACGCCGAGGCAAACTTCACGGAGTCGACCCGGATCTTCAAGCGGACGATCCCGTTCCCGAGCGTCCTCGGCCGGGTCTGCCCGGCGCCGTGCGAGGAGCACTGCCGCCGCGACGAGGTCGACGAGGCGATCGCGATCCGCGATTCGCACCGCTACGCCGGCGACCAGGTCATCAAGGCGATGATGGACGACGGCATCGACCCGCCGCTGCCGTTCGAGCTCCAGCCGAAGTCGGGCCGCAAGGCCGCGGTGATCGGGTCCGGGCCGGCCGGGATGGCCGCCGCCTACTACCTCCTGATCGCCGGCCATGACGTCACCGTCTTCGAGCGCGACCCGGCCCCGGGCGGGATGCTCCGCTACGGGATCCCCCAGTACCGCCTGCCGAAGGTCGAGGTCCTCGAGGCCGAGTACGAGTCGGTGACACGGCTCGGCGGCAAGATCGTGTGCAACGCTGGACTTGGC
>JACDAH010000370.1 GCA_013695505.1 Chloroflexota bacterium
GCGTCTCGGTCGGCGCGGCCGTGGCCGACGACCCGGACGAGCCGATCGCGGTCACGATCGCGCAGGCCGATCGAGCCCTGTATGACGCCAAGCGTCGCGGCCGCGATCGAGTGGTCGCCGCCTGAGCTTCGCGCCCCATGCATGGGGCGCCGCCCGCGCTACCATCGCGGCCATGCCCAGAGACCGATCGGACGGCGTCGCCCGGCCCCCGCAGGAAGAGCGGCCGGCGATCGCCCGCCACGACCCCGACGAGCCTCCGGCCGATGTCCTCGCCGACGAGGCGGCCGACCTCACGAACGGCGTCCTCGGCCGGGTCTTCCACGAGATCGGCGACATCCTCGAGGTCCAGGGCGAGATCCCGTTCAAGACCATCGCCTACCACCGCGCCGCCGACGCGCTGGCCCGGAGCCCGGTCGACCTCGTGGCGGCCTATCGCTCGGGCACTCCCCCGAAGGTCGCCGGCGTCGGCAAGGCGATCAGCGACAAGATCACCGAGCTCGTCACCACCGGCCGGATGGCTTTCCTCGAGCGGCTCCGGGCAGAGGTCCCGGCGAGCCTGGTCGAGCTCCTCCGGATTCCGGGCCTCGGCCCCAAGACCGTGCGCCAGCTCCACGAGGAGCTCGGTATCGCGACGCTGGATCAGCTCCGGACCGCCGCGACGGATGGGCGGGTCCGGACGGTGCGTGGCCTGTCGGAGCGAACCGAGCAGCTGATCCTCGAGGGGATCTCCCGGCTCGAGACGCAGCCCCAGCGACTTCTCCTCCATCGCGCCGAGGAGCATGTCAGCGCGCTCATCGATGTGCTCGAGGCCGTGCCCGGGGTCTCATCGGTCGAGCCGGCCGGGTCCTACCGGCGCGGGAAGGAGACCATCGGCGATCTCGACCTGCTCGCCGAGACCACCGACCCGGCCGCCCTGATGGCCCGCTTCACCGACCTCGGGACCGTCGACCACATCGTCGCCCGGGGCGGCCACAAGTCGGCGATCCGGTTGATGCGCGGCCCGCAGGTCGATCTGATGGTCATGCCGCCCGGCGCCGCCGGTGCGTACCGCCTCCACTTCACCGGCTCGAAGGAGCACAACGTTCGTCTCCGCGCCCGGGCCCGCGACCAGGGCTGGAGCCAGTCCGAGTATGGCTTCCAGCGGATCGGGGAAGACGGCGAGCCGCTGACCGGCGATGCGGCCGAGCTCCGGACCTTCCCGACCGAGGAGGATGCCTACGCCTTCCTCGGCCTGCCATTTATCGAGCCCGAGCTCCGCGAGGATGGGGGAGAGATCGAGGCGGCCCTGGCCGGCACGCTGCCGGTGCTCGTCACGAAGGCCGATCTCCGCGGCGACTGCCACAGCCACAGCGACTGGACGGACGGCAGCCAGCCGATCGCGGTCATGGCCGAGGCCGCTCGCCGGCGCGGCTACGCCTACCAGGTCCTGACCGACCACACGCAGTCGCTGGCGATCACCAACGGCCTGACGCCCGAACGGGTCGAGGAGGAACGGGCGGTCATTGCCGACCTCAATGCCCGGTTCGCGGCGGAGGAAGCCGCCGGGACCTCCCCGCCCGAGACAGCCAGGGAAGGATTCCGGCTCCTGCACGGCTGCGAGCTCGAGGTTCGGGCCGACGGCCAGCTCGACTACGACGACGACCTGCTCGCGCGGTTCGACGTCGTGGTCGCCTCCGTCCACGTCGCGCGGCGCCAGCCGCGGGCGGACTTGACCAGACGGACGCTCAACGCGATCCGGAGCCCCCACGTCGATATCATCGCCCACCCGGCCGGCCGGATGATCCAGACCCGCGACGATCTCGACCTCGACTGGGAGTCCGTCTACGAGGCGGCCGCCACGACCGGGACGGCCCTCGAGATCAACGGCTCCCCGCACCGCCTCGACCTGTCGGCCGAGCGTGCTCGCCGGGCCGTCGCCGCCGGCTGCATCCTCACGATCGATTCCGATGCTCACCACACCCGCGAGCTCGACGACGTGCGCTTTGGCATCGCCCAGGCGCGGCGCGGCTGGGTGACGGCGGCGGACGTCCTCAACACGCGCTCGCGCGCCGGCGTCCTCGCTTGGGTGGCCGCGAAGCCCGCCCGGATCGCCGGCTGATTTGCGC
>JACDAH010000380.1 GCA_013695505.1 Chloroflexota bacterium
CCAGCTGATTCTCGAAGCCCTCCTCGAACGCCGCTCCACGCGCGGCCGACCGGCAGTCGTCGATCCGAACCCGATCGCGGTCGCGCCGTCGCCAACAGCCTTCGTTCGCGACCTCGCGGACGATCAGTCAGCGCCCGTCGAGGCCGGCGCGGGCGAGCTGACGATGGCGGCCGGCTGACATGCTACCCTCGGAGACCCAGGGAGCTCCGGACATGATCGTTCTCGGTGCGAGATCCGAAGAGACGTCCGTTGGGCAGGTGCCCATGGAGCGTCTTCGGACGATCTTCGACGGGATGTTCGACGGCGTCTGGCTCGTCGGCGGCGACGGCTGCACGACGTACGCGAACGAAGCGATCGCCGGGATGCTCGGCACGACGCCGGGGGCAATGCACGGACGCCCGATCACCGACTTCCTGTCCCAGGAGTTCCGGGCGGTCGCGGAGGCACTGATCGACGGCCAGCGCGCGAGCAGCGGCGAGCGGGTCGACCTGCGCTTCCTGCGCGCGAACGGCGACGACCTCTGGACGCTCGTCGCCGCGAGCCCGATCACGACCGCCGAAGGCTCGTATGTCGGCTCGATGCTGAACGTGAGCGATGTGACGGGCAAGCGGGCCGCCCAGAACCAGGCGCTCCAGAACCAGAAGCTCGAGGCCATCGGCGGGTTCGCCGCCGGGATCAGCCATGACTTCAACAACCTGCTCACGTCGATCCGCGGCTTCGCCGAGCTGGCGGCTGCGGCGATCCCGGCCACGAGCGTGGCGCGCGAGGATCTCGAAAGGGTGATCGTTTCGGCGGATTGTGCTCGCCAGATCACCGGCAAGCTCCTCGCGTTCACCCGTCACCAGATCCTGACGCCGGTCCCCGCGGACGCGGCCCAGGTCATCGCCGACATGCTGCCCATCCTCCAGCCGCTCGTGTCCGACGACATCGAGATCGAGCTGGAATCCGCCGCGACTGGGGCCTGGATCCTCGTCGACCCGGTGGCCCTCGAACAGATCCTCGTGAATCTCGCGATCAACGCCCGCGACGCGATGCCCAACGGCGGGCACCTCCGGATCGCCATCGACGAGGTCGAACCGCGCGGACGCCAGGCCCTCGGTGCGGACGGCCACCGGCCGGCGTCGGTCAGGATCCGGATCACGGACAGCGGGATCGGCATGGACGAGAAGACCGTTGCCCACATCTTCGACCCCTTCTTCACGACCAAGGACATCGGCAAGGGAACGGGCCTCGGGCTATCGACGGTGTACGGGCTCATCAGCCAGATGCACGGTGAGATCGAGGTGGTCAGTGAGCTCGGATCCGGGAGCACCTTCAGCATCCTGCTTCCGCTGATGCCCGCCTCGCCCGACATGCCGGCGATGACTCCGCTGACCCGACGAAGGAGCCCGCGGACCGCGAAACCGGGCGTGGTGCTGATGGTCGAAGACAACACCAGCGTCCGCGAGTTCGCTCGACGCGTCCTCGCCGGCGCCGGTCACACGGCGTTGACGGCGTCCGATGCGAACGCCGCGCTCGACACGGCATCTCATCGGATCGGCACCATCGACGTGCTGCTCACCGATGTCGTCATGCCGGGGATGCGCGGCCCGGTCCTGGCAGCGAAGATCCGTGAGCTTCGCCCGGACATCTCGGTGATCTACATGAGCGGCTATGCCGCCGAGGCGCTGCCCGGTCTCGACGGCCTCGCGCCGTCCGCCACGTTCCTCTCCAAGCCGTTCACGGCGGCGAACCTGCTTGACGCCGTCGCCCGCGGCGTGGCTGTCGGCCACAAACGGGCCGTCCTCCATTCGCGCGAGGACCACTAGGCAGGTCGACGCGCTGCGGCGCGGACCTCGCGGATAAAGTTCCTTGCTCGCCCGTGGCACAATCTAACCGTGGCCGCGAACCGATCGCAGAACCACCTTCTGGCGGCCCTTGAGGATGACGAGGCCGACCGCCTGGAGCCGTGGCTCGAACCGATCTCGATGCCCCGGGGCTTCGTCGTCGCCAGCCCCGGACAGTCGATCGAGCACGCCTACTTTCCGCTCAGCGGCATGATCTCGGTCGTGGCCCTGATGTCCGAGGGCCTCGGCGCGGAGGTAGCGACGGTCGGCAACGAAGGGATGATCGGCCTGCCGATCTTCCTCGGCGCCGACAGCTCACCGTTCCACCTGATGTCGCAGCTCGAAGGCGAGGCGCTCCGGATCCCGGCCGCGAAGCTGGAGGCGGCGCTCACCCCGGACAGCCAGCTCTCGATTCTGCTCCGGACGTATTCTCAGGCGTTCTTCGTCCAGACCGCCCAGAACGCGGCCTGCAACGGTCTCCACTCGGTCTCGCAGCGGGGCGCACGCTGGCTCCTCGCGACGCAGGACCGGGCCCAGAGCTCCACCTTCCATCTGACCCAGGAGTTTCTCGCGTTCATGCTCGGGGTCGCGCGCCAGAGCGTCGGCATCGCGGTCGGCGTGCTCCAGGACGAGGGGATGATCGCCTACCACCGGGGCGACATGCACATCGTCGACCGACAGGCCCTCGAGGCGGCGTCCTGTGAGTGCTACAACATCGTCCGGGCGGAGTTCTCGCGCCTGCTCGGGATCGCTCGCGCCTAGCCCATTGTCGGCGCGCCCAGGCGCGCAACCCTTCGCTCAGCGCCGCTCGAGCTGTCCCTCGTCCGCCACGCGCTCCTCGGCGGCGGTAGCCGCAGCCTCGTCCGGGCCGGGTGGCGCGGCCGCCGGCACGACGGCCTCGGTTCGGGCCTGCATTCCAGCCTCGGCGGGCTCGACCGGCTGCGGCCAGGACCACGTCTTCAGCCGCCGGAGGAGGCTCCGGCCGGTGAGATCGAGATGGATCGGCGTGATCGCGATCCGCCGGTTGACGACGGCATGAAAGTCTGTTCCCGCGATCGCCTGGCCGGACGGCGGTGGCCCGCCGATCCAGAAGTACGGGATGCCCCGCGGATCGAGTCGCTCGATGAGCTGGTCCTGGTACACCCGCCGGCCGAGTCGGGTGACCTCGATCCCGTCGCAGTCCTCGAATGACACGGCCGGCACGTTGACGTTGATCAGCTCGCCGCGCGACAGGCCGTGCTCGAGGATGTTGCGGGCGACGATCGTGGCGGCGGCGGTGGCGAGGGCGAAGTCCGGGTGTTCGTAATACTCCTGGCTGATCGCGAACGCCGGACAGCCGTTGATGACCGCCTCCATGGCCGCGGACACGGTTCCTGAGTAGGTGATGTCGTCGCCGAGGTTCGCGCCGTAGTTGATGCCGGACGCGACGAGGTCGAACCCGTGGCCGAAGTAGCCGAGGAACGAGATGCTGACCGCGTCCGTCGGGCTGCCGTCGACCGAATAGCCGATCGAGCCATCGCCGAGCGTCCGCTCCCGGACGCGGAGCGGCCGCATCAGGGTCTTCTGGTGACCGACGGCGCTCTGGTTCGTGTCCGGGGCGACGACCGTCGTGTCGCCGATCGGGTCGAGCGCCTGCTTGAGGGCCAGCAGCCCACGCGATTCGACCCCGTCG
>JACDAH010000388.1 GCA_013695505.1 Chloroflexota bacterium
GGGATCGCCGCGGCAACGCTGGTCGTGGCGATCGTCGTGCCGGGTCCGGGCCGACTCACTCGGTTCACTGAGCCGTCAGCTTCCGCGCCCGGAGGACCGTCCTTCGCGGTCGCCTCCCCCATGGATCGGGCATCGCCGTCGGCCCTGCGGGCATCCCCAGCGACCGGCCCGTCGGCGCCCGTCGAGATCGTCCGGTTGCCCGATCTCCCGTCGCAGCACCTCGTCGGAGCGCCGGGGATCGCAACGTGGGTGCTGTCGGCGCCCGACAGGCTCACGGTGTCGGGCTGGAACCCCGACGGGAGTCCTTCTCCGATCGGATTCTCGACCGACACGCTCATTGACCCGAAGCCGCGTTCCGGGGACGTCACGTCGCGCGAGGTCGTCGTCGCGCCGGACGGACGGCGCGTCGTCGTCAGTGAATGCTGCCTGGCGCCGGGCACGGATCGCGTGCGGGTCTTCTCGGCCGACGGAACGACCCTCTGGACCGACCCGGCCCGCGACAGGCCGCCGCACCTCGCGTGGTCCCCGAACGGAGGCACGCTGCTCCTCGCCTCGCAGGATGCCTGGCGCATCGTGACGTTTGCCCCCGGAGGCGCGCCCGAGGTCTTCGATGGGCCGGCGACACCGGAGATGGCGTCGCCAATCGGCTTCTCCGCGAGCGGACTGCAGGTCTACGGATGGGACGCGGTCGGATCCGCCGATTTCTGGCGAACGCCGTGGCTCGCGGCGCGCGACGGTTCGGCGCGGGCGCCGATCCTGGCCTTCTCGGGACAGTCGGATCCACTCGGGGTGTCGAATGGCACGACGATCGCGACATCGATCGCGACAGGTTGGGCGACGCCCCGGATCGACCCGGGGAGCGGCCGGGTCCTCGACGTCGGTTTCGACCGTGGCTTCTTCTGGGAGCTCCGCGACGGCGCTCGTCCCGAGGATGCCCGGCGGCTCGAGTTCGGGCCGTTCAGACCGAACCTTGCCTGGTCTCCGACCGGGGACATCGTCGTCGCCGACCTGAACGAAGACCAATGGCGCGACGAGACGCACGCAACGCCCGTTGCCCGCGTTGCGTCGATCGCGGTCGTGGACCCGGAGTCGCTGGGCGTCCCGATCGGGCCGGTCTTCACGCTGCCGGCCGGGCCATTCGGCCGCGAGTTCTACGGCATGCGGGACCGCTTCGCGCTGATCGGGCTCATCGCCGACGACGAACTCCATCCGCTCGACGAGGGGCCGGACGAATACGTGCTCCTCGACATCGCGACGGGCGACGCTGCCGTCTTCATCCCGGCCGACCTCGGCTTGACCGGCGCCCACTTTGCGGGCTGGGTCGACGTCCCCTGACGAGCTGCGGGTCCTGCCTCAGGTGCCGTGCTGCCAGGACGAGACGTACGCCTTCTGCTCGGCCGTCATCTCGTCGAGGGTGATCCCGAGGGCCGCCAGCTTGAGCCGGGCGACCTCGGCGTCGATCGCCTCGGGCACGACGTAGACCTGCGGCGTCAGCTCGGCGTGGTGCTGGACGACGTATTCCGCCGAGAGGGCCTGGTTGGCGAAGCTCATGTCCATGACTGCCGCCGGGTGGCCCTCGGCCGCCCCCAGATTCACGAGCCGGCCCTCGGCGATGAGGTTGATCTTCCTGCCGCCGATATCGAACTCCTGGACGTTCTCGCGGGCGTCGCGGACGTGCCCTTCGGCCATCTCACGGAGGGCCTTCAGATCCAGCTCGGCGTCGAAATGACCGGAGTTGGCCATGACGGCCCCCTCGCGCATCACCGCGAAGTGCTCACGCCGGAAGACGTTGACGTTGCCGGTCGCGGTTACGAAGAGCTGGCCCCATGGTGCGGCCTCGGCGACGGTCATCACGCGGAAGCCATCCATCAGCGCCTCGAGGGCGCGGATCGGATCGACCTCGATGACCGCGACGTGGGCGCCCATCCCATCCATCCGCGACGCGATCCCCTTGCCGACCCAGCCGTAGCCGGCGACGACCACGTTGCGCCCGGCGAGGAGGATGTTCGTCGCTCGGAGGATCCCGTCGATCGTGCTCTGGCCGGTGCCGTAGCGGTTGTCGAAGAGGTGCTTGGTCTGGGCCTCGTTGACCGCGACGACCGGGAAGCCGAGGGCGTTGTCGGCGGCCATTGCCTTCAGGCGAATGACCCCGGTCGTCGTCTCCTCGGTCCCCGCGAGGACCTCCTTGACCTGATCGGGTCGCTCGCTGTGGAGAAGCGACACGAGGTCGCAGCCGTCGTCCATCGTGATCTGGGGTCGTGTGTCGGCGATCGCGTTCAGGTGGGCGTAGTACGTGTCGCGATCCTCGCCACGCCGGGCGTAGGTCGCGATCCCGTACTCGGCGACGAGGGCGGCGGCCACGTCGTCCTTGGTCGAGAGCGGGTTGCTGGCGGCCAGGAACACCTCGGCGCCGCCGGCCTTCAGCGTCCGCATCAGGTTGGCGGTCTCGGTCGTGACGTGGAGGCACGCCCCGATCCGGATCCCGGCCAGCGGCTGCTCCCGCTCGAATCGCTCGCGGATCAGGCGCAGGACTGGCATCTCGCGCTCTGCCCACTCGATCCGCCGGATCCCCTCGGTCGCGAGGCCGAGATCGGTCACGTCGTGGGCTGCAGTGATGGTGTCGGTCATGAGGGTCTAGCTCTCCCTGCGGGTGAAGAAGCGGCGGATCGGCGCCGTGAAGTCCGGCCACGGCGAACCGAGGCGATGGGCGAGACGCTCCTCGAACCGGACATGCTCGGTATAGCCGAGCCGGCGGTAGGCCTGGAGCGCGGGGGGGTTGTCGGCGCGGACGTTGAGCACCACCTGGTCGCACGACCGGAGGAGCTCGGCCGTGACGGCGCCGGTGACGGCCGTGGCGAGCCCCCGACCACGGTAGTCGACATGGGTCAGGACGTTGCCGACGACGGCCAGCCGGGCCGTGCGGCTGATGACATGGGTCCCCGCCGCGGCGACGAGCCGGCCATTGGTGCGGTGCCCGTAGTAGACCCCGTCGCCGATCGACGAGGACGGGAGCCACGAGGCGAACCCCAGCTGGTACAGCCGATTGAGCTCGCCGATATCGGCCGGAAAGAGGCGGTGGACGTCGCCGGGGAAGGGCCGGAAGCGACGGCGGGCGACCCACATCCGGACCATCTGCGGCCCCGGGTCGAGGCGGTACAGGCCCTGCACAGCAGGCATGCTCTCGGGCAGGGCCGCGACGTAGGCGGCCCGTGGCCGGACGACGTCACGAAGGATCGCCTCGATCCCGTCGTTGCGACCCATGATGAACAGCGGCTGCGGCGTCAGGCCCGAGTACTCGAGCGCGAGGGCCACCAGGTGATCGCCATCGAACGCCCCGCCCCAGCGCGTCTTGGCGAACTCGCGATCCTCCAGATCGCAGATCGCGTAGGCGGCGAGCAGGCGATCCGATTCGAGGAACGAGCGGAGGGCCGTCCGGTCCGTGACGGCGCGGATCGCCAGGCCATGGGTCCGGCGGCCGGTCGCCGCGACGCTGGCCATCAGTCGGACGCTCCGGGAATGAAGCCGGGCGCGGCCGGGATGGCGGCCGGTTCGGTGACGACGGCGGTCGTCGCTCGGTCCGAAGCGTCGGGCCCGATTGTCGGCTGAGGTCGGCTCGGTGCCCAGCGTGCCGCCGCGGCGGAGATCACCTTCGCCAGGCCCGGCCCGAACGGCGCCCGGACCACGCCGTCCTCGGACACGATGCCGCCGATCAGGTCGGCCGGGGTCACGTCGAACGACGGGTTGCGGACGGCCGTCCCCTCGGGCGCGATGCGGACCCCGCGGATGAAGAGCACTTCGTCGGCCGGCCGCTCCTCGATCTCGATCGATGCGCCGTCCGGGGTGGTCGGATCGATCGAGCTCGTCGGGGCGCAGACGTAGAACGGGATCCCGTGTCGCGCCGCGAGGACGGCCAGCGGATAGGTCCCGACCTTGTTCGCGGTATCGCCGTTGGCGGCAATCCGGTCGGCGCCGACGAGGACGACGTCGACCTCGCCGCGGCTCATCAGGTGACCGGCGGCGACATCCGCGATCAGGGTGTGCGGAACGCCGGCCTGGGCGAGCTCCCACGCGGTGAGACGGGAACCCTGGAGATAGGGTCGGCTCTCGTCGACCCAGACCTCGATCTCGCGCTCGGCGTGATGGGCCGCCTGGACGATCCCGAGCGCCGTCCCGAACTGACCGCACGCGAGCGGCCCGGTGTTGCAGTGGGTCAGGATCCGAAGCGGCCCGAAGTCCTTGACGGGCAGCGCCGCCAGCCCGAACTCGGCGAGCCGGCCGTGATCGGTCGTCGCCTCACTGACGATCGCGTCGGCCTCGGCGCGCATGGCCGCCGCCACGGCCGGGCCGTCGTCAGTGAGATCTCCGACCGCCTCATAGCGAGCCATCATCCGGTCGACCGCCCAGCCG
>JACDAH010000398.1 GCA_013695505.1 Chloroflexota bacterium
CTCGGCTCGCCCGAGTGGGGCGGCTTCGATCCCGCCCGGACCCGCGGCCGTGGCTGGGTCGACATCCGGCGGAGCTTCGTGACGGCCGTCCGACTCGGCTGGCAGATGGAGGCGAACTGGACCGACCCACTCCTGTTCTTCATCTACTCGGTCGCGAAGCCACTCGCGTCGACCCTGATCCTCGTGGTCATGATCGACGTCATCACGGCGGGATCCGGCGCCAGGCCCGAGTACCGCGCCTTCGTCGTCGTCGGAAGCGCCCTGTGGTCGTTCGTCCTGTCCGGCGTCAGCGGTCTGGCGTGGATGATCCTCGACGACCGCGAGCGGTACCGGATGCTGAAGTACGTGTACGTCAGCCCGAGCGACTTCCTGGCGGTGATCTTCGGCCGCGGCGTCGCCCGGATCGGAGTCGGCGCCATGGGCTCCGCGATCACCCTCGCGGTCGGGATCGTCGTCCTCGGCGTGTCGTTCGACATTGGCCGGGTGGACTGGCCGCTTCTGCTCGTCGTGATGGTCCTCGGGCTGGCGTCGATCCTGGCAGTCGGGCTGATCCTCGCCGCGATCTGCATGCAGACCCGCCAGGAATCATGGTCGTACCCGGAGGCGGCGGCGGGCGCCCTGTTCCTCGTCTCGGGCGTCGTCTTCCCCCTCGCCGTCGTGCCGGCCCCGGTCCAGGCGATCGGTCTCCTGACCCCGCTGACGTGGTGGGTCGAGGGGATCCGCCACGCGCTCTTCCCGGGCGGACTCAGCGCGGTCGGCGGTCCGGGCGCGCTGTACTCGGAGCTGACCGGCTCGGCCGCGCCCGGTCCGGCCGAGATCGTTGTCGCATTGCTGGCGACGGGAGCGGTCGCTACACTCGCGGCAGTGGTCGTGTTCCGAGTGAGCGATCGTCGGGCGAAGGACCGCGGCCTGCTCGATCAGACCACCGGCTCCTGATCGCGAGCATGAACGGATCGCGCCCGCCAACGCGATCGTCCGGCTGACAGAGGGAGGCTCGATGCGCATCTATGAGGGAAGTCCGCGGCAGGATTTCGAGGAGGTCTTCCGATCGATCGGGGCCTTCATCGACCAGCGCGGGATGCGCGACATCCTCCTCGTCGAGGCGCCGGATGGGTTCATCGTCCAGGGCGTGGTCACCGCCGGTGCCGCCGCCGGATCCTGGTCGGAGTCGCTCGGTTCGCAGTCGAAGGAGACGCTGACCTTCCTCGACGACGACATCGCCCGATTCATGGAAGAATCGCTCGCACGGCGCGGCCAGCCCGGCCCCGAGCCGCATCGCGACGCCGGCTTCTACGAGACGGCGCTCCGGGTCCTTGGCCGCTACATGGACGAGCAGAAGCCGCGCGACGTCTTCTTCTTCGAACAGGAACATTCCTTCGTCGTCCGGCTGTTCATGGGCGGACAGGCCGGCGGCCACCACTCGCTTGCCGAGTTCACCCGGGACGACATCGCCCAGATGGTCGACCACGGCCCGACCTTGCGGGTCCCGATCCCCGCCAAGCCTGCCAAGGCCTGAACACCGCAACGCCTACTCGTCAACCGGTCCAGAACACACGGAGGAACCCACCATGAAGGCTCTCAAGACTGTCGCCGTCGCCCTCGGCATCACCCTTGCCGCCCTGATCGTCATCCCGCTCGTCGTCCTCGCCGGCCTGTTCGTCTGGCTGAAGGTCACCGAGGAGCAGGACGAGGATCTGCTCGAGCTCGATCGCGAAGGCGCCTGATCGACCACCAGGAGGGCCGCGCGCCGATCGGCGCGACGGCCCCGCCGCCAGGCACGCCCGTCGGAACCCCGACGGGCGTTTCGCTGTCTGCGCACGGCCACGCGGCGCGCGAGCGGCGGATCGCCGAGATCGCCGTCCTTGGCGTCATGGTCCTGTGGGCGGCGAACTTCATCGTCGTGAAGTCGGCCGTGGCCGTCCTGCCGCCGGTCGGGTTCACATTTCTGCGGTTCTCGCTGGCTTCCACGACCCTGCTCATCCTGCTCCGTTGGCGAGAGGGATCGATCGGGCTCCCCAGGCGCGACCTCATCGCGATCTGCGCCCTCGGCGCGCTCGGGTTCGGGCTCTACCAGATCCTGTGGACGACCGGGCTCACGACGATCCCGGCCGGTGACTCGGCGCTGATCATTGCCGTCACGCCGGTCCTTGTGGCGTTCTTCGCGGTCCTCGCCCGCTCCGACAGCCTGACACCCGGCAAGCTGGTCGGCGGCATCGTCTCGTTCGCCGGCGTCGCGCTGGTCATCGCAAGCGGCCAGGGACTGAATCTCGGCGGATCGCTGGCCGGCGAGGCGATCACCCTCCTGGCCGCGATCTGCTGGGCTCTCTTTACCGCATTCGGGGCGCCGTTCCTGCGCCGTTCCTGCGCCGCTACTCGCCGCTCCGGGCGACGACCTGGGCGACGCTCGCCGGGACCGCCGTCCTCGCCCCGATCGCCGCAAGCCAGCTTGCCGCGGTCGACACGGCCGACCTGACGCCCGGTGTCGCCGGCGCGGTGCTGTATTCCGGGTTCCTGGCCGCCGGGATCGCCAACGTCATCGTCAGCAATGGCATCAAGGTGATCGGGCCGACCCGAACCGCGGCGCTCCAGTTCCTCGTTCCGGCGTTGGCGGTCGTGCTCGCCTTCCTGTTCCTGGCGGAGCCGATCCGACCCGGCCAGGTGATCGGCGGCATCGTGATCGTCGCGGGGGTCCTGATCACCCGCGGCGGGGCGCCCTTCCGGAGCGCCCGCGCCCGCTGACCGGTGGCGTCGGCCGGCCGGGACGCACCAATCTCTGGAGTGATGCGCCTAGTGATAGCATGCCATCATGGACCGCACCACATTTTCCTTGACTGTCGAGACCCGACGACGACTCCGACGCGCCGCTGCGGATCGCGGTGTCTCCATGGCGACGATCATCCGCGAAGCGATCGAGGAGAAGGTCGATCGGCTCACGGCCCTCCCGCCGAAACCGCGAAGCCTGGGGATCGGTGCCTCCGGCGTCTCCGACACGGCTCGGCGGAGCGGCGCTGAGCGGCCTCAGCCCCGATCGTGGCGCTGATCCTCGACACCGGGCCGCTCTATGCCGCGCTTGATCGCTCCGACGCCGATCATGCCGCGTGCCGGGCCTTGATCGAGACCGCGGACGAGCCACTCGTGGTCCCGTCGCCCGTTCTCGTCGAGGTCGACTACTGGATCCAGCAGCGACTCCATCCGGGCGTCCTGGTGGCATTGCTCGCCGACATCGAATCGGGTGCCTACGTCGTCGCCGAGCTCGCGTCGGTCGACTACGTCCGCGCTCGGGAGCTGTGCGATCAATACGCCGATGCCGACATCGGCTTCGTCGACGCTGCTGTCATGGCGATCGTCGAGCGTCTCAACGAACCGAAGCTGGCAACGCTCGACCGGCGTCACTTCGGGCTCCTGCGGCCCCGCCATCGCGACGCGATCGAATTGCTCCCGGCCTGACCCGCCGCGGGATCCGCCTTGCCTTCGAGGCCTGTTTTCGATAGCATTCGAAAAACCCCGGAGGACCCGACCCATGGCGAAGTATGTCTTTGTGACCGGAGGCGTGACCTCCTCTCTGGGCAAAGGCATCACCGCCGCCAGTGTCGGCCGGCTGCTCAAGGCACGCGGTCTGCGCGTCTCGATCCTGAAGCTCGACCCGTACATCAACGTCGACCCAGGCACGATGTCGCCCTACCAGCACGGCGAGGTCTTCGTCACCGACGACGGCGCCGAGACGGACCTCGACCTGGGGCACTACGAACGGTTCATCGACGAGAACCTGACCCAGCTCAGCAACGTCACGACCGGCCGCATCTACCAGGCCGTCATCGCCAAGGAACGCCGCGGCGACTATCTCGGCGGCACGGTCCAGGTGATCCCGCACATCACGAACGAGATCAAGGAGCGGATCGGACGGGTCGCTCGCGACGGCGATCCGGACGTCGTGATCGTCGAGGTCGGTGGGACCGTCGGCGACATCGAGAGCCTGCCGTTCCTCGAGGCGATCCGCCAGATGCGCAAGGATGTCGGCCGGGCCAACGTCCTGTACATCCACGTCACGCTCCTGCCCGTCCTCGCCGCCACCGGGGAGCTGAAGACCAAGCCCACGCAGCACTCGGTCAAGGAGCTCCGCGGCATCGGCATCCAGCCCGACGTGATCGTCCTTCGCAGCGATCACCCGGTCAGCGACGAGATCCGCGAGAAGATTGCGCTCTTCACCGACGTCGCGACCGACGCGGTCATCCCGGCCGAGACGGCCGACACGATCTATGAAGTGCCGCTCATGTTCGAGGAGGCCGGGCTCGGCAAGCTCCTCGTCCGCGAGCTGGGCCTGGGGGATCCGGAGAAGGCGCCGGACCTGGCGTCGTGGCGCGCCCTCGTCGCCCGGATCAAGGCGCCGAAGCCGACCCTCGAGATCGCCCTCGTCGGCAAGTACATCGAGCTGCCGGACGCGTACCTCAGCGTGACCGAGGCGCTTCGACACGCCGCCTGGGCCCACGGTGTCGACGCCAGGATCCGTTGGGTCGACAGCGAGGCGCTGACGAAGGACAACCTCCACGATCGGCTCGAGGGCGCGGCCGGGATCCTCGTCCCGGGCGGGTTCGGCCATCGGGGAATCGAGGGCAAGGTCCTCGCCGCCCATTTCGCGCGCGACCACAGGGTGCCGTATCTCGGGTTGTGCCTCGGCCTCCAGTGCGCGGTCATCGAGTTCGCCCGCGACGTGCTCGAGACGAGGGACGTCAACTCGACCGAGTTCGACATGTTCACCGAGAACCCGGTGATCGACTTCATGCCCGACCAACGCGACATGGAGGACAAGGGCGGGACGATGCGTCTCGGCCTGTATCCGGCCAAGCTCACCGCCGGCTCGAAGGCCGCCGCGGTCTACGGCCAGGAGGTCATCTACGAGCGGCACCGCCACCGCTTCGAGGTGAACAACCGCTTCCGCCAGACGCTCGAGGCGGCCGGACTCATCCTGAGCGGCCAGAGCCCGGACGGCCGGTTGGTCGAGATCGTCGAGCTCAAGGACCACCCGTGGTTTGTGGCGAGCCAGTTCCACCCCGAGTTCAAGAGCCGGCCCGAGCGCCCGCATCCTCTGTTCGACGGGTTTGTCGAGGCCTCACTGGCCGTCCGCGACGGCCGCGAGCCCGTGCTGCGCGCGCGGCCCGCGGCCGAGCCGGCGGACGAGCGCCAGGCCGCCGATCGCGTCGCCGAGCCGGTCATGGCGGCGGATCTGACCGAGGTCACCGAGCGGGGATGATCTAGGCGGATCGCCGGTTGCATCGGGCCAAACCGGGTCGAACGTGGGGAGAGACGATGACGCAGGTCTGGTTGTGCGGCTCGTGCCACTCGCTCAACGATGCCGCCGCCTAGGCCTGTTACAAGTCCCGGACGCCGCGCAAGACCGGCGAGTTCAGGGACACGACCGGCGCCAGTGACGCGCCGTGCTGGCCGCTCATCACGGCCTGGGCGTGCCGTGGGCACGTCTCGTGGGGCCCGCACGCAGCGACGAGGGGCCGATCGCTGACCGGCTTCGTCAGCGCTCGGCGGCGAGGACTGAACTGGGGATCGAGCGCAAGGTGCGGATCGCCGGCAGCAGGAAGGGCAGGGCTGCCACCAGGCAGCCCGCAGCGCCGAGGATCAGGGTTGTCGAAACGCCGAGGGGCGTCGTCGCCAGAAGGCCGCCAGCGAGCGCGCCGAACGGGGTCACGCCCCACATCACGAAGCGCATCGTCGCGTTGAGCCGGCCGTGCATCCGGTCCTCGGTGATCGCGAGTCGCAGGCTCAGTTGGTTGACGTTGAACACGGTCCTCACGAGCCCGAGCCCGAACATGCTCGCCGCCAGGATGGCGGCCGATGCGACAGGGCCGCCGCCGATCGCGGCCAGCGGAATGAGGACTCGAGCCGCCGCCGTCAGCAGCTGCATGGCCGCGATCGTGCGGCCCAG
>JACDAH010000423.1 GCA_013695505.1 Chloroflexota bacterium
CGCGCGAAGGAGGCCCTCCGGCTCGGATCGATCGACCCGATCCTGCGCTACCACGCCGGCGTCATCGTCGACGTCGATCTTGCCTTGCTCGAGGCCGACCACGGCGACCCTGCGAAGGCTCTCGCCGACGCCACCGCCGGGTACGCTGCGACCCCCACCGTCCGCGCCGCCGACGCCATCGCCTGGGCGCTTCATCGGCTCGGCCGTGACGAGGAGGCCCAGAAGCGCGCGAAGGAGGCCCTCCGGCTCGGATCGATCGACCCGATCCTGCGCTACCACGCCGGCGTCATCGAGGCCTCGCTCGGCGATGCCAAGTCCGCCCGGCGTGACCTTGAGCTCGCTCTCGCAACCGATCCGGGCTTCTCGGCCAGTGGCGCTGCCGATGCTCGTCGGCTGCTGGCAACTCTGAAGTGACCGCGCCAGTCGTCAACACAGCTCCTGCGCGGCTTGACGCCGAACGTGACCCCGAACAACACGTTCGGCGACGGCTTCAACGCCAACGACGCAGCTTCCTGAAGGCGTTGCCGTTCATCGGGACACCGAATCAGGGATACAGTCACGACCATCACAAGAAGGGGCCAGCGCTCAGCTGACCTTCGCCTCGCGACTCGACGGCCCGGGCAACGCCCCGGGTCGTTCCGATTCCCGACCTGCGAAAGTTGACGTGAGATCGCATGGCGTGGATGATCCCTGCACATCTGTATCGTGCAGATGTGCGAATCGGTTCTTCGAACCAATGGGAGGCCTCGTGTCCGACCTCCAGCAGCTCATCCAGGCGAGTCGCCTCTACTACGAGCTCGGCGAGACGCAGTCGCGCGTTGCGGACCTCCTCGGCGTCACCCGGCCGCAGGTCTCGCGGCTGCTGAAGCGCGCCCGGGCGGAAGGGATCGTCGAGATCCGGATCGTGGACCAGGAGGCCGCCGAGTCACGGGCGGGAGAGGAGCTGCGGCGTCGCTTCGGGCTTGCGGCGGTCCATCTGGCGTCCTCGTTCGTCGGCCCCGAGGAGATCAGCCGGCGGATGGTGGGGCGTCTCGCCGCCGAGGTCGTGCGTGCGGCCATCCGCGACGGCGCGGTCGTCGGAATCGGCGAGGGGGCGTCCATCTCGGCGATGGCCGATGCGATCGGTGCCGACGAACCGCTCCACGAGACCGGCGCCATCGTCGTCCCGTTGTGCGGCGGCTACTGGTTCGGCGGTCCCGCCCGCGAGCCGTTCCGCCGCGTAGCCGACGGGATCGGCGGCATCCCCCTCGGGCTCCTGGCCCCCGGCATCGTCGACGACCCGGCGACCAAGCGATCACTGGTGCGCCACGACGGTGTGCGCCGGATCGCCGATCTGTGGGCCCGTGTCGAGGTCGCTGCATTCGGGATCGGTGGTCCGGCCTGGACCGCCGCCGCGCTGGGGCCGGAGATCGCCGCCGAGCTCGACCGATCGGCCGCCGTCGGTGAGGTTCTGGTCAGCCCCTTCGACGCTCGCGGTCGGTTCGTGGGCGATGCCCTGCGCGATCGGACGATCGCATTCGACGCCCGCGAGCTCGGCCGCGTCCCGATCCGGATCGGCGTCGCGGCTGGTCCGGCCAAGGTCCGCCCGATCCTCGGCGCCCTGCGCGGCGACATGCTCACGACCCTCGTGACCGACCAGGCCACGGCGGAAGCGGTCGTGGCCCGCGATGATCGCGAGGCGGCCGATGATCCGGGGACGGCCCGATGAGTGAGGAGAGGCTCGGGTGAGCCGCGAGACGGCGGTCCTGGCGATCGATCTCGGAACGACCGAGGTCAAGGCGGGCATCGTCGCGCTCGATGGTCGGCTGCTCGGCCTCGCCCGCGCCGGGTACGCGACCGATGCCGATCCCGCCACCGGCCAGGCCGAGCAGGATCCCGAGGCGTGGTGGGGAGCGATCGGGCTGGCGGTCCACGAGCTCGTCCGGCTCGACGTCGGCGACGTGGTCGCGATCGGCATCGACGGTCACGGTCCGACCCTCGTCGCGGTCGACGAGGTGGGAAGGCCCACCCATCCGGCGATCATCTGGCAGGACGCCCGCTCGGTGGCGGAGCAGGCGACCCTTGCGGCGGCGACGGGTCTCCGTGGTTGGAGCCTGGCCGGGCTGCCGGCGGCGCTCTGGCTCGAGACGCACCGGCCGGCCGCCGCCGCGGCCACCCGCTGGTACCTCGCCACCTGGGACTTCGTGGCGATGCGCCTTACCGGGCGCGCGGCGACGAGCCTCGCCGACGACCAGCCGTTCCCCGATTCCGCCACTCTCGATGCCACAGGCCTGCCCGGCGCGAAGGTTCCGTCACCGCTGCCGGCTGGGTCTGTCGTCGGTGAGGTCAGCGATGATGCGGCCGCGGCGCTCAACATCCGCGCCGGGATCCCCGTCGTCGCCGGGATCGTCGATGCGTGGGCGAGCTACCACGGCGCGGGGATGGCCCGGGCGGGCGATGCGATGGACCCGGGCGGCTCGGCGGGCGGCTTCGGGATCTACTGGGATCGGCCGCTCGACGTGGCGGGCTCGTTCTCGACGATCGCGCCGCTGCCCGGCCTCTACTCGGTCGGCGGGGCGATGGCCGCGACCGGCCGTGCCGTCGACTGGTTCCGGGTCGACATCCTGCACGGTTCCGCCTCGACCGAGACCCTCATCGAGGAGGCGGGCACGATCCCGGCCGGGGCAGACGGCGTCATCTTCCTGCCCTATCTCGCGGGCGAACGATCGCCGTTGTGGGATCCGTCGGCGCGCGGCGCGTTCGTCGGGTTGGCACTCGGCCACGGGCGCGGCCACCTGACCCGGGCGATCCTCGAGGCCGCGGCATTCGCGATCCGGCACGTCGCCGAGTCGATCCTCGCCGCCGGCGCCGAGGTCCGCTCGATGCGCGTGTGCGGCGGTCCCGCCCGAAGCGAGACGTGGAACCAGATCAAGGCCGACGTGACCGGGTTCGGAGTCGAGGTGCCGGCCGTGCTCGAGACCGCGGTGATGGGCGCGGCCATCGTCGCGGCGACGGGCGTCGGGGCATGGCCTGACCTTCCGGCCGCGATGCGGGGCATGACCCGGACCGCGCGCGGGCTCGAACCGGATCCGGCGAATCGCGGCCGCTACGACGCCGCCTACGA
>JACDAH010000428.1 GCA_013695505.1 Chloroflexota bacterium
GTCGGGGAGGGTTCGGGTGGCTGAGCCGAAGCGCCCGGACGAGCCGGCCGAGCTGCGCCGCCTGCGCCGCCGGATCGACGCCCTGGACCGACGGATCGTCCGGCTGTTGAACGTCCGGGCCGAGCTGGCCCGCGAGGTCGGCCGGGCGAAGACCGCGAGCGGCCGACGGGCGATCCGCGATCCCGAGCGCGAGCGCGAGGTGCTGCTCCGGGTCTCGATGGCGAACGAGGGGCCGACACCCCAGGCCGACCTCCTCGCGATCTTCAAGCGCCTCTTCGCCGTCGCCCGCGGCCTCGAGCGGCGCGACCGGACGCACGAGCGACCGGCCCGGCCGTTCGGCGGCGTGTCGCGGGACGAGGACACCCGCAGCTAGCTGTCGTCCTCCCGGATGACGCTGCCGACCTGAGTCTGCGCCTCACCTTCGACCCGGCCGCGGCGGCTGACCGCTCGTCCATGCCGATGAGTGCACCGCGAGATCGATTCGGGTCGGTCGTTGGCGCCCTGTCCCGCTAGTCGGTCCGGTCCTCGATCTCCCAGGCATGGTCGAGAGCGTGCCACGCGATCCGGTGAGCGGCGTAGCGAGCGGGCCAGCGGCGGCCGGCGAGCGGCGCGGCGTCCCGTACGGCACGCAGGACCTCGAGCATGGCATCGCGCATCGCAGCCACGGCCCGCTTGTCGTCCGGGACGAACTCGCGGATCTGGACGCCGATCTCGCGGGCGTACGCACGATCGGCCTCCATCACGTGGCTGACGACCTTCGACGTGTTCCGGCCGCCGCCGCGGGGTCCCTTGCGAAGCTCCTCGGAAGCTGCCTCGGCTGTCCGGTCGAAGAACGCCCACGCAGCCTCGACGAGCCCGGCGAGGCGTGCGGCCTCGTCCGCGTCGGTCGGCCGGGCATCGTGGTCAGTGGGGTGGCTCGGGACGCCGTACTCCGTCCCGCCAGAGCCGTCATTGTGCTCGACGACCTCGAGATCCGCGACGGTCGGCGAGGCCGCGAACCGGCGCTGCCCGACCGCCGCGATGACGGCGTACCGTGGGGCGTAAGCCGCGAGGGCCTCGAGTGCGAGCTTCTCCGTCTTGCCGGACCGGCTCCAGCCCGGCCAGTCGGCGGCGGTGGCGAAGCTCTTCTTCGGCGTTTGCTCGATCGTGACCGGGATCGGCTTTGTCATGACGTCAGAGTGCCACGGGCCGGGGTCACCCCACGTCAGGTTTGCGACCGGACGCGTCAGGCGGCGGTCGGATCGATCGTTCGGAGCCCCGGAAAGCGACGGAAGTCGCGGTCCGCGGTCGCGAGGACCGCGCCATGCTCACGGGCGAGCGACGCAAGGTGGGCGTCCATCAGAAGGGGACCCTTCGCCTGGCCGCGATCGATCTGCTCGGCCAGCGTTCGCCAATGGCGATCGGTCGGCGCGAGCAGGGAGACGTTTGGGCGATCCAGCCACTCTTCCACGATCGAGATCGCCTCGTCCGGCCGGAGCGGCAGGCTGAAGATCCGGGGGTCGGTAGCGATCCGGAGGAATGCCAGGACGGTGACGAGCCCGAGACCGACGTGCTCTGAGCCATTGATCGTGGCGGCGAGCCACGTGGAGGCGGCCACTTGGCGTGGCGAAGACGAATCGTGCGCGTACAACAGGATGTTGGCGTCGACGACGATCATCGGCGCAACGGACCGTCGAGTCGATCGAGCAGTCCTTCGATGTCGTCGAGGTCGATGCCGGGCCGAAGTCCCATCGGGCTCGCACGGACGCGGAACGGCTCGACCGCCGGCGGTGCCTCGAGGCCGCGACGCAGCGCCGAGTTGACGACGGCGCGATACGTCTGACCGGTCCGTCGCGCCTCGCGTGCGAGCCGGTCCGCTACGTCGTCGTCCAAGGTCAAGGTGGTCCGCGTCGACACATCATGAAGTCTAATTTAGAGGCATCATGATGTCCAGCGATCCAGGTCCGCGTCGGGCGTGTTCCCGCCCCACGACAGGGTGCCGCTCTCCAGCACGAACGGGTCGAGGAACAGGGACTCCTCGCCGGAACCCTCGAGATCGACCGCGATGGCCGCGGCGATCCGCTCCGGGATGTCGACCGGAACGCTCACGAGGCAGTTCGTCCGGGCGGCTGCAAGAACTTGATCGTGCGACCCGAACAGCCGCGTGAGCGAATCGAGGTCCAGGATCAGGGAGCTGGCCCATGCCGGCCGGTCCCGAACCACGCGAATCGGCCAGCCGCTCATGACGCCGGGCACGACCGTGGTCGGCATGAGGCGGGCGGCCCGATCGCGAAGGTTGGCCATCGCGCGCGCCATCAGCTGCGTTGACGAGCACTCCCAGCGGTCGGCGACCGGCTGATCCACGATCAAGAACAGGCCACCGATATCCATCCCGAACTCGACCGAAGGTCCCAGGTCTGACTGGTGGCGGACGATCGGCGCATCGGGATCGTCGAAGCTCGGACGAGCAAGCAGCGGCATCAGGCGAGGCGCCGCCCACTCCCACGGGACGGGTCGCGGCATCCGCCGGGCTGCGTGTTGGAGTGCGCGTTGGCGGCGCGCGATTTGCGCGGCCACCTTGACGACGCGGGCGGCCTGACGGACGGCCTGGAGCTGATCGTTGAGCTGCATCGCCGAACGATCGCAGGTCGCCCTTACCAGCGGCGTATCGGGCGATGCACTGGCACTTGTCAGGAGCCGTCCCGGGCGATGATCGTTGCGGCCGCGAGGTCGCAGACGAGTCGCTCCAGGGCCGCCACGTCTCGCCCGTCT
>JACDAH010000437.1 GCA_013695505.1 Chloroflexota bacterium
CTCGACCGCCTCGATGTCGAGTTCATCCTGGCCGACCTCGCCCTTGTCGATCGCCGGATCGAGCGCCTGAAGACCAGCGGCCGCCACGGCACCCCCGCCGAGAAGGAAGCGAACGAGCGCGAGGAAGCGGTCATCGTCCGGCTCAAGGCCGGGCTCGAGGCCGGCTCTCCGATCCGCGACCTCGGGCTGGACCCGGACGAGGAAAAGGCGATCCGCGGCTTTCGATTTCTGACCCAGAAGCCGGTGCTCGTCCTCCTCAACGTCGGCGAGGCCGATCTCGCGGCGGCTCCGGAGCGCGTGGCCGCGATGGCCGCCGGCTATGACCACCAGAACGCCCTGGTCGACGCGCTGTCGGCACGGATCGAGATGGAGCTCGGGGAGCTCGAGCCCGAGGAAGCGGCCGTTTTCATGGAGGAGCTCGGCATCGCGGCGTCGGGTCTCGACCGGGTGATCGAGCTCAGCTACAAGCTGCTCGGCCTGATCTCGTTCCTGACCGCCGGTCCCGACGAGGTCCGGGCCTGGCCGATCCGCGACGGCTCCAACGCGGTCGATGCCGCCGGCGCGATCCACAGCGATCTTGCCAAGGGCTTCATCCGAGCCGAGACCGTGGCCTACGAGGAGCTGCTCGGGTTCGGCTCGATGGCCGAGGCGCGGAAGGCGGGCCGGCTCCGCTCCGAGGGCAAGACGTACCGCGTCCGCGACGGCGACGTCGTCGAAATCCTGTTCAGCAGGTAGCCACAGGGCGTGCGGCCGGCCTGGATGGCCAAACTTGTGGACGATGAATGCTGGGCGCGAGCGTCACCGCGGTTCCGGAGCCTTGGGCCTGGCTGGCGCGCCTCGATCAGCCGCCGATGGCGTCCTGGCCAGATGTGGAGCGGATCGGGTTCGAGCCCCGCTGCCGGCGCGCCTCGCTCAGATCTTGGGATCCTCGCCGTGGGGGTCGTACTCGGCGATGATCGCCCGGTAGTCGGCGCCGCGCTCGTCCTCGGCCGCGTCCTCGGCGGTGTCGATCGCCACGAGGAAGTTCTCGTCGTCGACCGGCGATACGTTGACCGCGGCCGTGATCCGATCGTCGTTGACGAAGATGAAGTCGTGCTCGCGCTGGAGCTCGGCGGCGATCGCCTCGATCAGCGTATCGTCCTCATACGAGTCCTGGACCTGATGGCGGACCGCCTCGACGAGCTCGAAGAACTCGTCCGGATCCATCTCGTCGTCACGAGCAAGCAACACGTCCGAGAAGACTTCTTCGTCGCCCTCGTGGAGTTCGTAGAAATACAACGCCGGCTCCGGTCGGATCAGGGGAGGGGATTGAACCTTCAGTATGGCACGGGTGTTCCCCGGCGAGCGGCGGCGGGTCGGTGACGGAGCCGACCGAGCCCGCGACGGGCACCCGGTCCGGCGCGTCCGGCGCGCACGTCCCGACGGTCGTCGTTGTGGGCTCGGCCTCACGGGATCTGGCTGAGGACGATCCCCGGGGCTGGCGGCTTGGCGGCGGGGTGTCGTACAGCGCCCTGACGACCGCCCGGCTCGGCCTCCCGACGGCCGCCATCGTCGGCGTCGACGAGCTGAGCGCGACGGCAGCGGAGCTCGACCTCCTGCGCGACGCCGGCGTCGACGTCCACCTCGTCCACCTCGCGCACGGCCCGGTGTTCGTCAACATCGAGCGCCCGGAAGGTCGTCTCCAGCTCTGTGGCGACCACTCCGATCCGATCCCGGTCGACGCCGTCCCGGCCGCGTGGCGGGCGGCGCCGGGCTGGATCCTCGCCCCGGTGGCCGCGGAGCTTCCGCCGGCATGGGCCGGTGTGCCCTCCGATGAGGCGCTGGTCGCGGTCGGGTGGCAGGGCCTGCTCCGCGAGCTCGAAGCGGGCAAGCCCGTGAGCCACGTCGCGCCAGGACCGGACCCGATCATCGGGCGGGCCGACCTCGTCGGGTTGTCGCGGGACGACCTCGACAAGGGGATCGCCCTCGCCGACCTGTACGCGCTGCTCCGTCGCGGTGCCTCACTCGCGATCACCCAGGGCGACCATGGCGGGCTGATTGTCCATGGCCCCACGGGCGATCATCGGGCCGAGCTCCAGCTCCGCCACTACCCCGCCGTGCCGAGCACCGCCGCGGTCGACCCGACAGGTGCGGGCGACGTCTTCCTTGCCGCGCTCGCGGCCGCCCGGATCGAACCGCGCCTGGTCGGCGGCAGAATCGGTCAGGGCTTCGACCTGCTGCTGGCCGCGGCCGCCGCCTCGCTCCTGCTCGAAGGGCCGGGGATGTACGGCGTCCCGCTCCGCGCAGCGGTTCGCGCCCGAATGCGCGACGCGATCGGGCGGGGGCCTGCCGCGGCCGGCGTCTGATCGTCGGTGCCGCGGCCGGGTCGAGCTCAGCCGGTCGGCGGCGGACCCGTCGAGGCACGGATCTCGAGATGGACGGGCACGACCCGGCGTGGCGTGGCCGGTCGAGCGGTCCCGGACGCGCGGATCAGCTCGGTCAACGTCGCGACCGCCCAGCGGCCCATCTCGGCCGTCTCCTGGCGGAGCGTCGTCAGCGCCGGCTCGACGTACGCGGCAAAGGCGACGTCGTCGAAGCCAACGAGGCTGATGTCGGCCGGAACCCGGAGGCCGCGACTCCGGATCGCCCGCATCGCCCCGATCGCCATCAGGTCGTTGTAGGCGACGATCCCGGTCGGTCGGGTGGGCCTGGCCACGTCGAGAAGGGTCGTCATCGCCGACTCGCCACCGGTGACGGTCGGCGCGCCACCGGCGATGCTGAGCGCCGACCCGTCGCCCTCGACCACAAGGCCCGCGCCGGCGAGCGCATCGCAGGCCCCGGCCAGGCGCTCCGGGGCATCGAGATTGCGCGGCGGCGGCATGAGATAGCCGAACCGGCGATGCCCAAGGTCGAGGAGGTGCTGTGCGGCCGCCCTGCCACCGCCCCGGTTGTCCGACACGATCGTCGCGAGCGGATCGCCGGGGACGGCCGTGTTGACGAGGACGGCCGGGAGGGGCGCTGTCGCGAGCCACTCGCCCTGGGACGCCCCGATCGTGCTCGCAGCCACGATCAGCCCATCGACGCGGCGCTCGACGAGGAGGTCGAGATACGAGGTCTCGGGTCCGGGCTCGCGATCCTCGTCGGCGTTGGAGAGGAGGATCACGTAGCCCTCGGCGATCGCCGCGACTTCGACCGCCTTCACGAGCTGCGGGAAGTAGGGGTTCTCGATATCGGTGACGATCAGGCCGAGCGTCAGCGTCGAGCGTCGCTTCAGCGACCGGGCGACATCCGATGGCCGGAACCCGAGCTCGCGTGCGGCGGCCTCGACCCGGGCATGGGTCTCCGGCCTGGCCCGGCCGATCCCGGACAGGACCCGGCTGACCGTGGCGGTCGAGACCCCGGCCCGGCGTGCGACATCGCCGATCGTCGTCGCCACCGCGCGATCAGGAGTGCTGGTTCTCGCCCTGGGTCGGGGCGCTGTCGGTGTCGAGCGCGGCGAGCGGCGCGGCATCGTGGTCCGTTCCGAGCGGGACCGTCGGCAGGTCCTCGCCGGCCTCCTCGCGACGGGCCAGCATCTCCAGGTCGGCCTGGAGCTCCTCGAGCTCCGAGCCGCCGCCCATCAGCGCGTGGAGCTGCTCCGCGTTGAGCTCGCCGCGGCGGTAGGTCCCACCGGACCGGCCGCGGGTCAGGATCGTGAACGAGTCGCCGATCGGCAGGGCGTGCTGGACGTTGTGCGTGATGAAGATCACGCCGAGACCCTTGTTTCGAGCCGCGATCGCGTGGCGCAGGACGAACGCCGATTCCTTCACGCCGAGCGCCGAGGTCGGCTCGTCGAGGATCAGGACCCTTGCCCCGAAGTACTCCGCGCGAGCGATCGCCAGGGTCTGGCGCTCGCCCCCCGAGAGCGTCCCGACGAGCTGCTCGGTGTCGCGGACGTCGATCCCGATGTTCTTCATCTCCTCGCGGGCGATCGTCGCGGCCTTGGCCGAGTCGAACCGCCGGAACGGGCCGAACCCGATCGTCGGCTCGTTGCCGAGGAAGAAGTTCCGACTGATGCTCATCAGGGGCATGACCGAGAGGTCCTGATAGACCGTCGCGATGCCGGCATCGAGAGCGTCGCGTGGCGAGGCGAAGCGAACCGGCTCGCCATCGATCGCGAGGGTCCCGGCGTCGGGTGGATGGACCCCGGACAGGGTCTTGATCAGGCTCGACTTGCCCGCCCCGTTGTCGCCGAGCAGGCAGTTGATCTCCCCGGCCCGGACGGTGAGCGACACATCCTCGAGGGCGATGACCGCCCCGAAGTACTTCGAGATGTTGCGGGCCTCGAGGAGCGGCTTGCGACCCGGGCGTTCGGCGGGGGGGATGGGGGCCGGGCCGCCGGCGGCCGGGGACATCGTCATGGCGTGGGCCTCCCGCTAGCGCAGGCCGGCGAAGCGGCGCCGGATCCAGTTATTGAGGACGACCGCGCTCAAGAGCAGGAGGCCGATCGCGATCTTGTACCAGTCGGCGTTGATCGAGGCGTAGACGATGCCGATGTTGGCCATTCCGAGCGCCAGCGCGCCCAGGGCCGTTGCCGCGACCGAGCCATACCCGCCGGTGAGGAGGCAGCCGCCGATGACCGCCGTCGTGATCGCGGTCAGCTCGTACCCGGTCCCGCGCTGGATGTCCGCCGAGGCGAACTGCATGCTCTGGCAGGCGGCCAGGACCGAGGCCGAGAACGCGGTCGATGCGAAGAGCGCGACCTTGACCCGGGCCACCGGGACCCCGAGGTTGCGCGCCGCTGTCGGCGAGCCGCCGACACCCGCGATCCAGTTGCCGAACTTGCGCCGGCCCAGAACATAGGCGCCGACGAGCGCAATCAGGACCCACCAGATGACCGACACGTACAGGTCCGATGTCGTCAGGTCGAACTTGAACGACAGCTTCCACGCGAACAGCTGAGCGAGGGGGTCGGCGGCGATCGCCGCCTTGTCGATCGAGATGAACGTGATGTTCGTGGCGCTCAGGACCAGCACCGACGACAGGCCGGCGATGATGAACAGGGTCGCCAGGGTCACGATGAATGACGGCAGGCCGGTCCGGACGACGATCAGTCCGTTCAGGACGCCGAGCGCGGTGGTCATGACCATCGAGACGATGATCGACAGCCAGATCGGCAGACCCAGGACCGTCGCGCAGATGCCGATGATGATCCCCGAAAAGCCGACGAGCGAGCCGACCGACAGGTCGAATTCGCCGGCGATCATCAGCAGGGCGACCGACGTCGCAATGATCCCGATCTGGGATGCGACGCCGACGTAGTTCAGGATGCCCGGCCCGGTGACGAACGGCGGCAGTCCGCTGCCCGGGTTACGGATCGCGGACAGCAGCAGGAAGACCAGGAAGACGAAGATGACGATGACGAACGCGCCCGCCGCCGGTTTGGCAAGGAGCCGCTGGGTAAGGCTGACCTGTCGCAGCCGCTCCGTTCCGGGCGCCGGGGCCGGTCCGTCCGTGGACGTCGCCATCGAAGCCTCCGCTCAATTCGCGGAGGGGCCGGGCAGCCGCCCGGCCCCTCCAGTTCGCGCC
>JACDAH010000470.1 GCA_013695505.1 Chloroflexota bacterium
ACGTCCTGCTCGGTCGCAACCGTCGGGATCGCGCCCATGCCGCGCGGCGCGATCATGAACCCGTCGAGGAGCAGGTGCAGGTGCAGCTCCGACGGCCGACCGGCGCCCGCGGCGAACGCTGCGCCGGCCTCGCCCCGGAAGACCTGGAACAGCGAGCCGACGTTCACGACCCGGGCATCAAGCCCGTCCGCGGAGATCCGCCCCGACACGCGCGACGTCAGGCGGGCACCGAGCGCGTCCAGCCGGTCGTACACGGCCGGTGTGAGCTCGCGCAGGGTCGCCAGGCCGGCTGCGGCGGCGACGGGGTTGCCGTTGAACGTCCCGCCGTGGCTCACCGCGCCATCGCGCCGGGCATCGAAGATCGCCATGACGTCGGCCCGGCCACCGAACGCAGCCAGCGGGTAGCCGCCGGCGATGATCTTGCCGAGCGTTGTCAGGTCGGGGCGGACGCCGTGGACCTCCTGCGCGCCGCCGGGAGCGATCCGGAAGGAGATGATCTCGTCGAAGATCAGGAGCGCTCCCAGACGATCGGCGAGTGAGCGCAGGGTCTCGAGGAAGCCCGGCTCCGGCGCTCGCACGCCGCCCGCGCCCTGCACAGGCTCGACGATGAATGCGGCAAGCTCGCTTTCGCGGTCGCGCAGGGCCGCTTCGATGCCGTCGAGATCGCCCCACGGCAACTCGACGATCAGGCCGCCGATCGCGGCCGGGACGCCCGGCGTCCCAGCCATGACCAGGTCGTGGGTGCCGTGATACGAGTGGTCGAACTTCGCGATCAGCGGCCGGCCGGTGAACGCCCGCGCGGCGCGGATCGCGAACATCGTGGCCTCGGTCCCCGACGAGGTGAATCGAAGATGCTCGATTGACGGCACCCGGCGGCGGAGCTCCTCGGCCAGCTCGACCTCCGTCTCGGTCGGGGAGGCGAACGCCGACCCGCGTCGAACCTGCGCCTCGACTGCGGCCACCACCGCCGGGTGGGCGTGACCGAGGATCAACGACGTGTAGTTGCCGAGGAAGTCGCGGTACTCGTTGCCGTCGACGTCGGTGACGACGAGGCCCGAGCCGCTCGCGGCGTACGGCGGGTACGGCGCGCTGTAGACCGTGGTCCGGGTCGAGCCCCCCGGCAGCGAGCCGGTCGCCCGCTCGAACAAGGCGCGCGACCGGGGCGTACGCGCCAGGTACTCGTCGAGGACAGTCATCGCGGTCGCCGGGCTCCGGGCCGCGAACTGAGGATCAAGACCACGAGGCCTCGGAAGCGGTCAATCGCCGCGTGGGGCCGCCGATTCCGCCGGCTCGCCCGACTTGTCCTTGCACTGGCCCGGTGGCCAGCAGCCGGGCGCACCGGGCGCATGATCCCCGCGGGCGGCCCGGTTGGCCTCCTTCTGGGCCCAGCGATCGGCCTTCTCCTGGGACCAGCCGGGATGGGCCGATCCGACGGCCTTCCAGCCACCGGCCCATGCCGGCTTGCCCTCGGCCCGGATGCGGGCGCCGTCGACCGTCTCGACGTCGATCTCGTCGCCGCTCTGCTCGCCGGTGATCGTGACGGTCTTGCCGACGAACGGGGCCAATGGATTCTTGTCGCCCCAGAACCACGCCGGGCCGGCCCCGAGCCTGAGGGTCTTGCCGTCTGCGGTGAGGGTATAGGTGGTCGCGCCGTCGGCGTCCTTCGTGACGGCGACGGAGCCATGCACGGTCACCGTGACCTCCGGCCCCTTCGAAGCCTTCGGGCCCTTCTCCTCCGCCTGTCCGCTGGCGCCCGGAGCCGCCGATGGACTCGCGGCCAAGGCCGGGATGGCAACGGCGGCGATCAGCATCGCGACAGCGAGGACGAAAAGTACGGCGCGAATCGAACCGAGGCGGCGAATCATGCGCGGAGTGTAGGCCGGTCCCTGTGCGCCGTCGAGATGCGGCCCCGGATTCGTCGGTGCGCCCCGTCACCGCCGTCGTTTCGAAGGCAGCGCACTGCCGTCGGCCCGGTCAGGCGCCGACCGCGACGAGGAAGAAGTCGGTCGCGAACGCCAGGAGCAATCCGATCAGCAGGGCGACGTTGGCGGCCACCGGCTGGGCGAACTTCCGGGACGTCGCCATCATCTCGTTGAACACGTAGATCAGGGAGCCCGCGGCAAGACCGAGGAAGACGATCGACAGGAACGGCGACACGAAGGTGTAGCCGACGACGCCCCCGACGAACGTCGGACCACCGCCGATGAGCCCGAGGATCGCGAGGAACGTCCAGGTCGGCCGGGGCCCCGTCGTCAACGGCGCGGCGATCCCGAACCCCTCGGTCGCGTTGTGGAGGGCGAAGCCGACGACGAGGATCAAGGCGAACGCCGTCGCGCCCGTCGCCGCCGACTGGCCGATCGCCAGCCCCTCCGAGAAGTTGTGGAGGCCCAGCCCGAGCGCCGTTCCCAGGGCAATGTCGTGCGCCGTGACTCCCTCGGTTCGGCGGCGCCGGATCTGGCCCGCGAACCAGACGAGCGACAGGAGCCCGATCGCCAGCGAGGTGCCGAAGGCCAGGACGTCGACGACGAAGTCGGCGGTCGGCGCGGACCCGTTCATCGCCGCCTCGAGGGCGCCTTCGATCGGCTCGACCGCCTGGGTGAGGATGTCCCAGATGAGGAACAGGATCACGCCGGCGGCGCCCGTCGTGAGGAGGGCCTGGGCTCGCGTCGAGAGGTTGCGCAGCCGCCCGACCGGAAGTCCAAGGAAGATCGTCAGGCCGGCGATGGCGGCGAGCAGAACTGTCTCGAGGAACGTCATGAACCCTCCGGGTGGGTGGCCGGACTGGCCGGCGCCGGGCCGTCGGGAAATCTAGGGTCCTTGACTGCAATCGTCAAGTGGGCTTGCATCCGGACCGCTGGCGGCCTTGCAAGGCGCTCCGTGGAACAGCTAACCGGTCACCTGGGCAACGAGCGCCTGGGCTTCCTCGAGCAGCCGTCCCAGATGCCCCTCGCCGCGGAAGCTCTCGGCGTAGACCTTGGCGACGTTCTCGGTGCCCGACGGCCGCGCCGCGAACCAGCCAGTGGCGGTGACGACCTTCAGGCCTCCTATCGGGGCGTCGTTGCCGGGTGCCCGCGTCAGGATCGCGGTGATCGGGTCGCCGGCGAGGCTCGAGGCGGTGACGTCTGATGGCGACAGCCTGCCGAGGGCCGCCTTCTGCTCCGGAGTGGCGGGGGTGTCGATCCGGCGATAGGCCGGGGTGCCGAACCGCTCGGTCAGCTCGTGGTACGCAATCCCCGGGTCGCGGCCCGTTCGCGCCGTCAGCTCGCAGGCGAGCAGGTCGGCGATGATCCCGTCCTTGTCCGTCGTCCAGACGGTCCCGTCGCGACGCAGAAACGAGGCTCCCGCGCTCTCCTCGCCACCGAACCCGAGCGAACCGTCGACCAACCCGGCCACGAACCACTTGAACCCGACGGGGACCTCGACGAGGCGCCGCCCGAGGTCGGCCACGACGCGGTCGATCATCGTCGAGGACACGAGCGTCTTGCCGACGCCCACGCTCGCCCCCCAGCCCGGACGCGCTCCGCCGCCGTACAGGTAGGAGATCGCGACGGCCAGGAAGTGGTTCGGGTTGAGGAGCCCGGCCGCCGGCGTGACGATGCCGTGGCGATCGGCGTCCGCGTCGTTGCCGAGCGCGATGTCGTAGTCATCCCTGAGCGCGATCAGCCCGGCCATTGCCGACGGCGAGCTCGGGTCCATCCGGATCTTGCCGTCCCAGTCGTAGGTCATGAAGCCGAAGCGCGGGTCGACCCGGTCGTTGACGACGGTCAGGTCGAGACCATGGCGCTCGGCGATCTCGGCCCAGTAGGCCACCGACGCACCGCCCATCGGGTCCACGCCGATCCGAAGCCCGGACGCCGCGATCGCTGCCATGTCGATGACGGCCGGCAGGTCCTCGACGTAGCTCGCCAGGAAGTCGTGGCCCGTGGCGGCCGCGCGGGCCCTTGCGCCGGGCACCCGCTGAATCCCGTCGACGCCGTCTGCACCGCGCCCCTCGAGGAGCCGGTTCGCCTCGGCCTGGATCCAGCCGGTAACATCGGTGTCGGCCGGGCCACCGTTGGGCGGGTTGTACTTGAAGCCGCCGTCGTCCGGCGGGTTGTGCGAGGGCGTGACGACGATCCCATCGGCGAGGCCGCGGCCGGCGGTCGCCGGCGCATCGGCCGCGGGAATGGCTCGGCCGCGGTTCGCCACGATGATCGCGTGGGAGACGGCCGGGGTCGGGGTGAAGCCGTCGCGGCTGTCGATCCGGACGTCGACGCCGCGGGCGACGAGGACCTCGAGCGCGGTCTGCGTCGCGGGCTCGCTCAAGGCGTGGGTGTCGCGACCGATGAACAGCGGTCCGTCATAGCCGCGCAGCTCGCGATATCGGCAGATCGCCTCGCTGATCGCGAGGATGTGGGGCTCGTTGAAGCCGCCGCGGAACGCCGAGCCGCGATGGCCCGAGGTCCCGAACGCGACCTGCTGCATCGGATCCGATGGGTCCGGCACGATGTCGTCATACGCTCGTAGCAGGGCGTCGACGTCGACCAGATCGGCGGGATCCGCGGGCCTGCCGGCCCGCGCGGAGTTGGGCATGGGTCGCTCGCGGCTTCGGGACGATGTCCCTGGGAGGGTACCGCGGTCGGGCGACGACGAGTTTCTCAGCGGAGATTCAGGTGAAGCGCGCAGCGTCGCGAGCGAACGGGAACCGAACACGTGCAACGGGAGTGGGCGTGAGAATCCTCGTCGTTGACGACGAGCCGGCGATCACCGCGGCGGTCCAGGAGGCCCTGGCGGCCGACGGGCATGCCGTCGATGCCGTCGAATCCGGCCCCATGGCGCTCGAATGGGCGGCAACCTATGCCTATGACGTCATCGTCCTCGATGTCATCCTCGGCGGGATGAGCGGCCTGGAGGTCTGCGGCGAGCTGCGCCGGCGCGGGTATGCCGGCTCGATCCTGATGCTGACGGCGCTGACGAGCGTGGACGATCGCGTTGCCGGCCTTGACCGCGGCGCGGACGACTACCTCGACAAGCCGTTTGCGCTGGCCGAGGTGCGAGCCCGTGTCCGGGCCCTCGGGCGCCGCAGCGGGGAGAGCCGCCCGGCCCTGATCGAGGTCCACGACCTGAAGCTCGATCCCGCGACCCTCGGCGTCCGCCGCGGCGGCCGATCGATCCGGCTCACGACGCGCGAGTTCGCCCTGCTCGAGCTCCTCGCCCGCCATCCCGGCCAGCTGTTCGGCCAGGATCGCCTCCTCGACACGCTCTGGAATGCGGAATACGCGCCCGAATCGAACGTCGTCGAGGTCTATGTCCGGAGCCTCCGCCGCAAGATCGACGACGGTCGCCGCGA
>JACDAH010000511.1 GCA_013695505.1 Chloroflexota bacterium
CGGCGTGCCCGCGGCCACGATCTGGCGGGCTCCCGCGGCGCGGGCAAGGCGAGCCATCGAGACCAGGCCGTGGCGAAGCGTTGCGATGCCGCTCGCGTCGAGGTCATAGTCGACGCGCGCCCGACCCGCAGCCAGCGGCCGAACCCGACCCTCGCCGCCGTCGCGGGTCACGGCGATGAGCGGCCCGACGTGGCGGATCGCACCGAGCAGGTCGGCGTGGGCGTCGGTGCCTTGCCAGGGCAGGGCCAGCGCGATCAGACCCGGGTGTCCCGGCGCCGACTCGATGACGTAGCCGTTGCGGCCCGGCTCGGGCCGGCTGAACTCGAGGGAGCGGGCGGCCTGCATCGTGCCCCGCCACATGTCGATCGGCTCGTCGAAGATGCCGGCCACGACCGGCACCGGATGGAGCCGGAGATGCCGGCCGATGGCCGGATGGTCGAGGCCGGATTGGACCAGCACCGCCGGCGAGCGAAGGGCACCGGCCGCGACGACGACCTGGTCGGCCCGCACGATCAGCTGTCGGGTGCGCGGACTGGGCTCCTCGCCGGCGGCTCCCGAGACGCGTTCGCCCGCTGCCGGATCGACCACGAGGACGTCGGCCTCGATCCCGACCACCCGGCCTCGCTCGATCAGGACCCGCGTCACCCGCGCCCGGTCGACGATCCGGGCACCGCCCGCTGCGGCACTCGCGAGGTGGGCCCGGATTCCGGACTGCTTCGTTCCGCGCGGGCAGCCGAACGGGCAGCTGCCGCAGTCGCCGCAGTCGGTCGCATTCCGGCGGGTCGGTGCCGCGTCCCAGCCGAGGGCGACCGCGCCGCGCAGGATCACGCCATCCTTCGGCGGGATCACCGTGGCCTGGGCGACGCCGAGATCGCCCTCGATCGCGGCGACATCCGCCGCGAACGCGGGTCCGTCGATGCCGTCGATGCCGTGGTCCCGCGCCCAGTCCGCCAGGACGTCGTCGGGTGGGGCGATGGACGTCATCCAGTTCACCAGCGTCCCGCCACCGACGGCCGTCCCCGCGAGCATCGTGATCGAGCCGTCCCAGGTCGTGAGCAGGCCGTGGTTGAGGTAGGCGCGGCCGAACGCGTCCATCTCGTCGCTGGGCAGATGGGCCTCATCCAGGAACGGTCCGGCCTCCACGACGATCACGGACCGGCCGGCCCGCGTCATCTCCGCCGCGATGACGCCGCCGCCCGCCCCCGATCCGACGATGACCACATCGGCATCGAGGGTGATCGCTTCCTCGGCCGCGCCCGCCGAGGGGCCATGGACTTCGAGCGGCCTGATGGCCGCCGGCGACGAGGTGACCGGCGGCCGATCCGGGACGTACCCGATCGCGACATGGAGCGGGTTCGGGCTACCCGGCGGGCCGGGGTCCGCGTACGCGAGGAAGGTCAGGAGCTTGCGGAACGCCTGGAACGCCGAGCGGCGGAGCGACAGCCGCGAGTGGGCCCACCCGAGGAGCGCGCGCTCGCGGTCGGCCGGCGACCGATCCCGGAACGCAACCGCACGGCCGGTGAGGAGGAGGTTGCCAAGCCGCGATTCGAGGAGGCGCAACAGGAGCTTGAGCTGGCGGACCTGGGCCGGATCGGCGGCCCGCGCCAGCGCCTCGGCAGCGAGATTCGCCCGCCGGACGGAGCCTCCCCGGACGAACGTCTCGGCCAGCTCGGCGAGCGTCGCGAGGTCGCCGGCCGACCAGCCGCCGGCAGGCTCCTCAGGCACGCCGCGAGCGACGCAGGATGACGAGGCCCGCCAGGACGCCGCCCGAGACGCCTGCGAGCGCGGCGCCGAAGGCGGCGGCCCGGACGTTCCCGTTCACGAGCCCTCCGACGACCAGATGCCAAAGCCCGAACATGGTGGCGCCAACCAGAGCCACGACGATCAAGCCGACGACCAGTCGACGCACCTCTGCCCCGGCGATCACGGCTGAGAGTCCGCCGCCGATCCGCCCCGTGTCGGCGAGCTTGGCCGCTCCCAGCCCTGGGCCGGAAGTGGCTCGCAGCGGAGCGGCTTGTTCTCGCGATAGCCGAGGGCGTACTCGGCCTGGATGATCGTGTGGAGCTGGCTCGTGCCCTCATAGATGACGGCGGCCTTCGAGTTGCGCAGGTAACGCTCGACCGGGAACTCGTTCGAGTAGCCGTTGGCGCCGTGGACCTGGATCGCGTCCATTGCGGACTGAACGGCGTGCTCGGTCGCGTGCCACTTCGCGAGTGACGTTTCGCGCGTGTTCCGGAGACCCTGGTTCTTCAGCCACGCGGCTCGCCAGACGAGGAGGCGGCCCATCTCGATCCCGGCCGCCATCTTCGCGAGCATCTGCTGGACGAGCTGGTGACGGCCAATCTCCTGGCCGAAGGTCGATCGTTCGTGGGCGTACCTGAGTGAGGCGTCGAGACATGCCTGAGCGAGCCCGACGGCGCCGGCCGCCACGGTGAACCGACCCTGGTCGATGGCGCTCATCGCGATCAGGAACCCCTCGCCCTCCTCGCCGATCCGGTGCTCGGCCGGGACGAGGCAGTCGTCGAGGTTGATCAGCCCGGTGTTGCCGGCCCGGATGCCGAGCTTGCCGTGGAGCGTGCCGGTCGTCAGGCCCGCCATGCCGCGCTCGAGCAGGAAGGCCGTCACGCCGCGCCAGCCCTTCGATCGATCAACCGAGGCGAAGACGAGGAAGTGGTCGGCGAGGTCGGCGAGGCTGATCCAGATCTTCTGGCCGTTGAGCCGGTACGAGTCGCCGTCTCGCCGCGCGGTCGTCGCCAGATTGGCCGCGTCCGTCCCGACCCCGGGCTCCGTCAGCCCGAACGTCGCGAGCTTCGCGCCCTTCGCCTGCGGCACGAGCCAGCGCTGCTTCTGCTCGTCTGTTGCCCACTGGAGGAGCGCCAGCGAGTTGAGCCCGACATGGACGCTCTGGACGACCCGGAACGCGGTGTCGGCCCGCTCGAGCTCCTCGCACAGGATCGCGAAGCTCAGGTAGTCCATCCCCGAGCCGCCCCACGCCTCGGGGATCGGGGCGCCGAGGAAGCCCTGCGCCGCCATCCTCCCGAAAAGCTCGCGGTGAACCTCGCCCTTCTCGTCCCATTCCCGGATGTTGGGCAGGATCTCGGCCTCGGCGAACGCGCGTGCGGCCTGCTGGACGAGCCGGTTCTCGTCGCTCAGCGTGAAGTCGACCATGGGCCGAATGCTAGCGGTCCGCCGCGGCACCGGTCAGGATTCCGCTTCGCCCAGCCCCGGGCTGTTTCCTATACTCCGCCGATGGACGAGCCCGTCACCTCCGTCCCCGACCTTGCCGCCCAGGCCACGCACCTGTCACCCGTGCTGGGCCGCTATTTCGAGCGCAGCTGGAGCCACGGGATCGGGCATCGCCTGTATGACACGGCCGGCCGTGGCTACCTGGATTTCGCGAACGGGATCGCCGTCACGGCGCTCGGGCACGCCCATCCGCGCGTCACCGCGGCGATCCACGCTCAGGCTGACCGCCTCATCGGCCCGACCGGCGCCATCGGCTATGCCGAGCCGGTCGTCACCCTGGCGCGCATGCTCGCCCAGACCTTGCCCGACCCGATCGACACGGTCATGTTCCTCAACTCGGGCTCGGAGGCGATCGACGGCGCCCTGAAGCTGGCCCGTCGGGTCACGGGACGGCCCGGGATCGTCGCGTTCCGCGGCGGCTTCCACGGCCGGACCTTCGGAGCGACGAGTGTCACGACGTCCAACATCAACTACCGCACCGGCTATGAGCCGCTCCTCCCCGGTGTCTACTTCTCGCCCTTTCCCGGCGCCTATCGCACATTCGGCGGCGACGAGGACCGGGCGACGACCGAATGCCTGCGGATCCTCGAATCGCTGTTCGAGACGGTCATCGCGCCGTCGTCGGTCGCGGCGATCCTCATCGAACCCGTCCAGGGCGAGGGCGGATACAACCCGGCCCCGGCTGCGTTCCTCCAGGGGCTCCGGGCCCTGTGCGACGAGCACGGAATCCTGTTGATCGCCGACGAGGTCCAGACCGGCTACGGGCGCACCGGGCGGATGTGGGGCTTCGAGCACGCCGGCATCGTCCCCGACATCGTCGCGGTCGCGAAGGCGATCGCCAACGGCCTGCCCCTGTCCGCAATCGCGACCCGGCGCGAGCTCCAGGAGCGCTGGGGCAGGAGTGCCCACGGCTCGACATACGGTGGCAACCCGGTTGCGTGCGCTGCCGGGATCGCGGTTCTCGAGACGATCGCCGCCGAGGACCTGATCGCCAGCGCCGCGCGTCGCGGCGCGGAGCTGACCGCGGGCTTGGGCCGGCTCAAGGCCGAGGACGACCGGATCGGCGACGTTCGCGGGCCGGGCCTCATGATCGGGGTGGAGCTGGTCCGTGACCGGGCGACAGGCGAGCCGGACGGCAATCTCGCAACGGCCCTCGTCGCCCGTGCCGCGGAGCTTGGCCTCCTCGTCCTGTCGTGCGGGCTCTCGCATCAGGTCGTGCGCTGGATCCCCCCGATCGATGTCACGTCAGCCGAGATCAGCGAGGGGATCGAGATCTTCGGCGAGGCGCTTCGCACGACCTGATCCGGTCGCCGATCACCAGCCTGGACCGCGATCGGGCCCCAGGCCCGAGCCGGCCCGGGCGCAGGATGGGTTCCGAGCCGGGACAGCACGAAGCGCCCGCCGGCGGAGCGGGCGCCTCGATGGAGGATTCTTCGTGGACGGGCGGAGATCGCCCGCGGGACTAGCGGTTCTGGGCGAGAAACCTCATCACGTCGTCGAGCCGGAAGCGACGATCACCGCGCTTGCAGACCCGATAGAACGGAAGCTCGCCGCGATCCCCGAGCCGCTTCACGGTGTTGACGTGGAGGTGCAGCATGTCTGCGACTTCGGTCGCCGTGAGCATCGGCCCGATTTCGTTGACGGCCATGGACCCCATATGGTCGTTGCCTCTCTATGATCTGTTCGTGGCGTCCGCACCCGTGGGGTGGCCAGAGGTAGGGTGCGGCTCGCTGATGGGCGGAGCGTATTGGTAAGGGGCGGGGGTCGCCAAGCCGTACTTTGGTCTAGTCGCTGGTACCACACAACACCCGTCACCCAACCGCAGCGCGGACCCCGCGCGCGAGACCGATCTCAGGACGCTCTCATTCGTCGAGGCGATTCTCCGACCCGATCCCTGCGGCGAGCGTCTCCCCTCCTCCAGCTCGCGGCCGGGACATCCTCCGCATCTGGCACGATCACACCGCCAGCCGCCACCATCCCCACCCGCGGGACAGGCGGCGGGGCCCAGCAGCACGACCCGAGGAACCGAGCGCCCGCATGAAGATTCTCCTCGTCGAGGACGACGAGCGCCTCGGCCGATCGCTGGCCCGGCTTCTCGAGCAGGACCGCCACAACGTCGAGGTCGCGCCCGACGGCGAGACCGGCGTCGACATCGCCCTCGGCGAGAACGGCATCGATGTCGTCATCCTCGATCTTGGCCTGCCCGACATCTCCGGCCTCGAGGTCGCCCGCCGGGTACGAGCCGGCAAGCCGACCCTCGCGATCCTGATGTTGACCGCGCGCGACACCGTCAGTGATCGGGTCGTCGGCCTCGACTCCGGCGCCGACGACTATCTCGTCAAGCCGTTCGCGTATGACGAGCTCGCGGCGCGCCTGCGGGCGCTCGCCCGGCGGACTGAAGGTGTCGTGTGGCGGCCGGAGCCGAGGCTCGTCGCCGGGCCGATCGCGCTCGACGAGGCGGCCCGGACGGTGTCGATCCACGACCGTCCGGTCGATCTCAGCCCGCGCGAGTTCTCGCTGCTCGAGTCACTCCTCCGCCATCCGGGTCAGGCCCTCAGTCGCGACCAGCTCCTCGACCAAGCCTGGCCGTTCGGCGTGGCGGTGACGCCGAATGCCGTCGATGCCTACGTCCACTACCTCCGGACCAAGCTCGGCAAGGAAGGCGACCGGATCGAGACCGTCCGTGGCGTGGGGTACCGTCTGAACAATGCCTGACGGCGCCGCCACCTCGCTCGGCGGCGACCCGGCCGACCAGCGGGCGCTGGCCGCCGACGGTCGCCTGATCAGGAACGTCCGCTGGCGGCTCGTCCTGTGGAGCGGCCTGACGACCCTCGTCGTCCTCGCGATCCTCGCCATCGCCCTGTACGCGGTTGCTTCCGGAACCCTCGAAGTGAACGGGATCAAGCAGCTGGAGGCCCGCGCCGCGGCGTTCCGGCAGCATCCCGAACCGGGCGGTGGCCCGGGCCAGGGATTTGCGTTCGGCGGCAGTTCGTCGGGCACGTTCGCGCTCCTCGCGGACGACACGGGAGAGCCTGTGGCGATCGGCCGGCCGGTGCTCGTTCCCGACGGCCTCCCGGTCATTGCCGGCATCGACGCGGCGCGCTCGACAGGCACCGACTTCCGCGTGGTCACGGTCACCGACACGTCGATCCGAGTGCGAACCGAAGCCATCCGGTCGCGCATCGGCAAGCTCTACATCCAGGTCATCCAGGACCGGACCGCCGAGCAGCAGACGCTCGACGCCATCCGGAGGGTCCTCCTCGTCGGCGGCGCGCTCGTCGTCCTCGTCGCGGTTGGGTTCGGGGCATTGTATGGGAGCCGCGCCATGGTCCCGATCCGCGAGTCGCTGGTCCAGCAACGCGCGGCGCTCCGCCGCCAGCGCGAGTTCGCCGCCGACGCCAGTCACGAGCTGCGGACGCCGCTGACCGTCATCCGGAGCTCGGTCGAGCATCTCCGACGCAATCGGGGCGAGGGCGCGACCGAGAGCGCCCGTGAGGCGCTCGACGATATCGATGCCGAAGTCGGCCACCTCACGGCGCTCGTCGAGGATCTCCTGCTCCTGGCCCGCTCCGACTCAGGCGCGATCGCATTGACCCGCCTTCCCGTCGACCTCGGCGACGTGGCGGCCGATGGGACCGGCGCGCTCGTCACGACCGCTGCTGCCCGCCAGGTCCAGCTCGAACTCGATCCCGAGCCCGCGATCGTCGACGGCGACCACGCCCGTCTCCGCCAGCTGGTCATGATCCTGGTCGACAACGCGATCCGCCATGCGCCGCGCGGCGGCACTGTCCGAGTCCGCATCCGAAGCGAGGAGCGCGAGGCGGTTCTGGAGGTCGACGACGACGGCCCAGGGATCCGGCCGGACGACATCGACCATGTCTTCGAGCGGTTCTGGCGAGCGCCCGGCGCCGCCCCGGGCGGTACCGGGCTCGGCCTCGCGATCGCCAAGTCGATCGTCGATCTGCACGACGGCCGGATCGAGGTCGCGAACCGGCCCGACGGCGGCGCCCGGTTCGTCGTGCGCCTTCGCGCCGCCGGAACGCCGCCGATCTCGGCCTCGGACTCGGGGCCGATCCTCGCCATCGACCCACCAGCCTGACCCCGGATCCTGAGAAGGCCGTCAAGATTCTCAGGAGGCACTCAGAACGCCCGCCGACCATCCGACGCAGCCTGCTCGACACAAACCCCCCGCGTCCAGCACGGAGTCTCGATGAACGACGACCAGCCGCCCTTCAGCGACGAGCGCATGAGCGCGACCCGGAATCCCATTCAAGCTTCTCTCTCCGCCGACCCGGCGACCCAGCCTGT
>JACDAH010000533.1 GCA_013695505.1 Chloroflexota bacterium
TTTGTCGAGTCCAGGTGAAGAGGACGAGTTCCTGCCACACGTGCTGCGGCTTCCTTGATTCATTCCGGGAGGCGGACAGCCTGACGGCCAGGCGCTGTACGCCTGGCCGTCAGGGGTGGGTGGTGACTAGCGAATGCGGATGTGGGCGAGCATGGGGGCCGCCTGGCCGACGAAGGCGAGCGCCGAGAACGCCGTCAGGACGATAATCCGAGTCCATCGAGAAGTCATGGTGCAAGTCCCTCCTTTCCGAAAGTCGAAACCACGACGGCTTCGCTCAGGAAAGGCTGCTGGCAACGCGACCCAGCGGTCATCGGCAGGTCAGCCCATTTGCGATGGCCTGGAAGACCCGGACACGCCCCGAACGCTGTCGGGCGAACGCGACAGGAGCGCCGGCCAAGGGGTCTTGCTTCGAGTCTGATCCTTGCGGTGGGGCAGACGCCGGTCAACTGGCGCTGCCATGGCGGCGGTAATAGGCACTGATGCCGCCGCCAAAATGGGCAGGACTGCCGATGGCCCGCGTAGACCTGCCTCCGATGGTTGTTTGGCCGCAACAAATGCAGCGGCCGTCACCGGTCAGGCGCTTCCCGACCGAGTACCAAGGAGGCTTCCGATGAAGCAACTCGTGTATCGCGTCGTTGCGGTCGCGGCGCCGATTGTCGCGTTCCTCGCCGTCGCCGCGCCGCGCCTCTTCTGATTAGGTCTCGCATCAACCCAATACAGAGGAGCACATCCCATGAAGCATCTGGTCTATCGCCTCGTCGCCGTGGCCGCCCCGATTGCCGCGTTCCTGGCGGTTGCCGCGCCGTACATCCGCATGCACTAGACCGCCCCTCCAATGGCTCGCTCCTCACCCGAGCGAGCCATTTGGACGCGGCCACCCGCTGGAGTCCGCCATGTCAATCCCATCTCTTGTCCGCCTCTCAGCTCCGGGACCTCTCATGACCTCGATCGCCGTCGTGTCGGTCATCCTCGACCAGGTCACGAAGTCGGTGGTTCGAGCGACGCTGGCGGCCTGTCCTGACGGAGCTGCCGCCTGCGACCGAGTCCTGCTGATCGGACCGTTCGACCTGCTGCGCACGAGCAACCCGGGGAGCGCCCTCGGGCTCGCCGGCCCAGCAAGCGTTCTGCCGCTGATCATTGCTGCCGCGCTCCTGCTGGTCGCGGAATGGCGCCTCGCTCCGCGAACCATGGCGGTCGTCGTCGGCCTCGGTCTCCAGGCTGGGGGCCTCGTCGGCGGCGCGGTCGACCGGCTGATATTCCACGAGGTCACCGACTTCTTGCATCTATCCCTTGACGGATCCCCACGAGGAGTCGTGGCGAACGTTGCCGATCTCGCTCTGATCGTGGGCGGCTGCCTGGTCGCGGTCGAGATGGTTCGGCAGGGATCGGCCCGGAGCAACACTCCGTTGCCCGGGCCTTCGCTCTAGGGTAGGAAGTCCGGCACAAGCGACACCGCCAAGGCCCGGACTGGTGTTCACGGATTCTTGGGTACGCGCTTCCTGGGTCGTTCCGATCGGTCGTCGCGCGGTCAGCCCTCTCGGATCGTCTCGTTACCGGCCCCAGGTTCCGACCCGGCCCGTCGGTCGCCACCAATGGCACTCCGATCGCGCCGGATCATCGCCCCGTATCGCTCGAAGCCGAGGCGCTCGTAGAACGGAATCACGTCGTCCTCGCAGACCAGGTCAACGACATAGCGCGGTTCGAGCTCCGCAAGCACCAGACGAACCAGCTCGCTGCCGATGCCCCGGTGATGCCATGACGGCAGGACCTCCAGAAACGGCAGAAACGCGGCGAGAACGCCGTCGCCGATCGCGGTCACGAACCCGACCACTCGGGCCGAAGTCGGAGCCTCCTCATCGATCGCAAGGACGAAGGCCTCGCTGCCCGCGAGCATCCGCAGGTGCTCCTCGGGCGACGGCGGACTCGGCCAGCCGACCCAGAAGCCACCGCGCAGGTCGTCGGACGTCACTCCTTCGAGGGAGGTCTGGAACCGGATCCGGGCTGCCTCCATGGTGCGAACCGTACATGAGCCGAATGGGGCAGGTGTCATGCCCCGAGGCGATGGACGCGAGGCTGATTGGATCGCCGACCTGTTCTGCAAGGGGCTGCTGCGGCGAGCTTCATGCAGCCTCGCCCGGAGCGCGAGCTCGTGCGCTATCGGACGAGCTTCCGGAAAGCGCGTCGGCAATCAACCGTCTTGGCCCCCTCCAGGCGGCGATCCGCGACCCTGAGCGGTACGCCGTGGAGCCCAAGGTCGACAGCGTCCGCGGCCTCGTTGTCTTCGGGCCGGACGGCCTCGAGACGCGGAACCGTCATGGCGTTCGCCAGGACTGGCTTCGGCGCGACGGCTTTCGAGCTGGCCTACGCCGACTGGCTGATCGGTTGCCGATCCTCTGGGAGGGGACCGTCCTTGACGGCGAGCCATTTCCGAACGACCATGTCGGCGCTCCTCGGATCGAAACGGCACCGCGCGGACCTTCGCCTCGCGGTGTTCGACGTCCCGATCCTGGCCGGAGTCGACCTTCGGTCGTGGCCGTGGTCCGAGCGCCGCGAACGGCTGGGACTCTTCGCCTAAGCTTTCGACGTCCCCTTGGAGCTCTCACCGATCGTCGAGCCCTCGGCGGCCCTCGCCCTCGACATCACCGATGGACGGCTCGAGGGGATCGTTCTGAAGGACCGCGCGTCCACGTACCGCGATGGCTCGCGGGCCGGCTGGTCGAAGGTCAAGGATCCTCGGTGGATGCAACGTGAGTTGTGGAGGTTCGAGCGATGACGCGACAGCCAAAGGTCGATCAGTTCCTCGCGGAGGTGATGCCGATGGTCCACGACATGGACGTCGCCTTCCACAACGGCAACGTCGCGCCGCGAGTAGCCGTCTGGTCCCACACGGATCCAGTCACGCTGTTCGGCGCGGTGCGCAGCGGGAGCGGATGGGACGAAATCCTGCCGATGTTCGAGCTCCTCGCCTCGCAATTCTCGAACGGCTCATTCGAGTACGAGGTCGTCGCTGCCGACGTCAGTGGCGATCTCGGGTACATCGTTGGCTTCGAGCACACGACAGCCGCCTTCGGGTCGGCGAAGTTGCCGAACCGATACGACCTCCGCGTCACGACGAACTTCCGACGCGAGGACGGCGAGTGGAAGATCGTCCATCGCCATGCCGATCCAGTCCCGGGATCCGCCGGGACCGAGCGACAGATGAGGGACGTCGACCGAGCACTTGCGTCGACGGACTGAGGAGTCGCCGAGAGACCGACTCCCTCCTACCGGATTGATCGGCTCTCCCGTATCGCCGCCGGACACAGCTGCACGTACCCCTGTTGCCGGGGTCATCTAACGCGTGGGCGATTGCCGACTCCCGACGCGTTTGCCGGGTTGCTTGCTCCACGGGAGAGCCAGCACGGCATCACCCCAGCAAGACTGATGCGGTCCGCCCAACGACGGTGGGTGATGGGCTTCCGCGAGGCGAACATTCGATCGTAGGTGAGGTGACTGACGGGACACGACTGACCCCCGCAGCGCTACAGGCATGGCGCGATCGGCTGGCGGCAATCCTCGAGGACGAGCGAGGCGAGATCATCAACTGACAGGCTCACGTGCGACTGCGGAAGGTCGCTCGGCCCACTTTTTCCGACCCAGCCCGGATCAAGACGATCAGCCGATGAGCCGCTCGTGACCGGGCGGGAGATAGCCGCGCCGGTGCTCCTCCACGGCATAACGGAATCCGAGCGTCCAGAAGTCGGTCGCCTCGCGGAAGTCGGCGAGCTCCGCGGTGCTCGTGTCCCAGGCGTCGATCCAGCCCCCGGCAATCGAACGCGGCATGCCGGCCCGGACCAAGCGTTCCACGCATGCAATCCGTCCCGCGAGGAACCGGCTCATGGCCCGATCCCGGCTTGCAGGGGGGCGGCGGCGGCGGGCGGGGCGGTCGCTGATGAGCATGCTTCGGCGATCCTGCATCGCCAACCTTGCGATCCGCCTGTCAAGCGCTCGCCAACGACGCCCCGCTGTCCCATGTGATCACCGAGCGATAAGCGATTCCACCAAGAGTCACACCGGCCTGCCGCTCCGCGCGCCGGCTACGCCCTCGGGCTAGACCCGCGGCGGCGCGGGCGAAGGCCGAACCACTCGATGGGCTAGGGTTTCGGTATGCCCGACACCTTCGCCGGCTGGGTTCAGCTCGCTGGCCAACTCGTCGACGCCGCTGGCGTCGCGGTGATCGGCATCGGGATCGCGCTTGTGGCGGTGCTCGCCGTCCGTCGCCTCGCACGCGGCGACCGAGACGTCTACACGGGGTTTCGGCAGCAACTCGGAAGAGCGATTCTGCTCGGACTTGAGCTGCTCGTTGCCGCCGACATCATCCGGACGGTTGCCGTAACGCCGACGCTCGAGTCGGTGACCGTCCTCGGCGTGATCGTCCTCGTGCGGACGTTCCTGTCGTTCAGCCTCGAGGTCGAGCTCACTGGCCGCTGGCCATGGCAACAACGCGGCGAGGCTCGCGGCGAGCGCGAGGGCGCTCCTGACCGCTAGATCAACGGCGACGGCGGCCGCATCGTGATCGCGACGGGCCGCTTCGTGCCGGTAGCGACCCGTCACGGAAGCCAGCGAAGGCCGCGGAGCCGCGAGGCCGAACGGGGTTCGGCTGTGTTGCTCGCGAGTTGCGCACGGACCTACGAGGATGAGACCGGATCGGACGAGATCGACAGTCGCGAGCCCGCCGTCTTCGTGCACGAAATGGCACGCAACAGCACCGCTGGCAACGAGCCAACACGTCGGGATGATCGTTTACACCGAGAAGGTCACTGGTTCGAGCCCCGTACCGTCCACCAGCTTCGAACCGGCGAGCCACCTCAAGCTCACGTCAACCCAAACTGACACGAAGTTGCAGCGCGAAACGGCCTGGCCGCAATGTGGCGGGAGACGCCGCCACGGACTCTGTGAGTATTCGTCGGGGGGACGAATCTGTCCCTGTCCCGGTCGTGCCCAAACCCGAGGTCGACGATGCTTCGCTGGTCCGCGCGTCTCGCGCTTCTCCTTTCTGTCGTCCTCGGCAGCTCCGTGCTGGCGCCTGCCACGGGAGCGGCCACTCCGCCATCCGGCGTTGTCAGTACGGCCAATCCGAGTGTTTCCTGGACCGGACCGGCGAAGACCGCCAGCACTGCCGGCCCGTCTGATCTCGAGTGCGCGGCCCCGGCGAGCCCGCCGCTCCCCGGCGGATATTGCGACGACTTCGGCCTCACGGTTGATATTCCGACGACCTACTGGGCCACCCACAGCGGCGGCGTCCAGATCGACCTGACGGGTCTGCCGCCGGCCAATGACTACGACTTCTATGTCTATGATCGGAACGGTAGCGAGGTCGCGTCAGCGGGCCTTCCGGGCGGGGTCGAGTCGGCCCTCATCCCGTGCGCCG
>JACDAH010000537.1 GCA_013695505.1 Chloroflexota bacterium
GTTGTCGAGCGCGATCTTCAGGCCCCGGAGCCGAAGGCGGCCCTGCCAGCCGCCTCGAGTCGACTCTCTGTTTGTCGAGGGCAGGACACAGTCGCAACGCCGTCCAACCGTCCAGACCCGTCTACGAGCGTCTAGAAGCGATAGCCGTGATCACGCATCCGGGGCCAACTTCGAGCGAAGAGATCTGGGCCTGGGACCCGGAACTCCAAGGAGTCGGCGACCCGGTTGATGAGGCTGAACGCGAACGCGATCTGGGCCAGATCGCGGATCGCCTCGTCGCGGACCCCGGCCTGACGAAGACGGTCCAGGTGCCTCGACGTGATGGCGGCCGGGCCAGTTGCGAAAGCGGTCAGGAACTCGAGCGCGGCATCCAGGCGGGCGTCGCCGGCGACGCCATCGCTGAGGATCCGCTCGACGAGCGACCGGTCGCCGGCCTGGCTCGCGTATTCGCCGTGACAGGCGATGCAGAAGTCACACCGGTTCTGCTTGGAGAGGAAGGCGGCGAACAGTTCGCGCTCGGCGACGGACCAATCGCCCGGCAGACGCATCGCATGGTGGGTGATTGCGCCGAGTGGGCGACCGAGGAACTCGGGACGATGGAAGAGCACGCGTTGAACGTCGGTGGCCTCGCCCATCGTTCTTCGCACGATGCCGAGGATCATGCGCTCCTTGAACCGATGGCCGCGTTCGACTGCTTGTCACGGCCTCAACCAGGGCGAGCCGCCCGTCGGCGTACGGATCGATCACCGGTCGGCGGGGTGGTAGATCCCGAGGACGTTGCCCTCGGGATCGGCGAAGTGCGCGAAGGTCGTAGCGCCCGGGATCTCGGTGACCGGTACGACCATTGTGCCGCCAGCTTGCAGGATCCGATCGAGATGGGCCTGCGGATCGTCGACCTCGATGTAGAAGAGCACCCTGCTCGGCCCATCGGCCTCGCCGATACCACCGCCGATCGCTCCGGCGCGGCCTGTGTCGACGATCGCGTAGGGAGGCCCTTCGGGATACGGCTCCATCTGCCAGCCGAACAGGTCCGCGTAGAAGTCGCGCAACGCCATGGAGTTGTGCGAGTTGATCTCGAACCATGTCACCGGGTTTCCCATGACCGCCGCCCTCCCTCTCATGCAACAATGGTCAGTGACGACCGACGGTCAGTCTACACGAACGGTTAGCGGTGACGCACCGATGATGCAACCATCTGCCACGGACGCCCTTTTCGATGCACTCGGCGACGGCACCCGGCGCGCGATCCTCGAACAGCTTCGGGCGGGGCCGCTGCCGGTCGTGGAGATCACACGGCGACTGCCTGTCGGCCGTCCGGCAGTGTCACAACACCTCAAGGTCCTGAAAGAAGCCGGACTCGTGTCGGCACAGCAGGACGGGACCAGGCGGCGATACCAACTCGACCCCGCCGGCATCACTGCCGTTCGGGCTTGGCTCGACGGCCTTTGGGGCCAGGCACTCGACGCCTACAAGACGGCAGTCGAACAGGACCGCGTGTCTTGATCAACACCACGCCGGTCCGGAAGTCGATCACGGTCGACGCGGATCAGAAGCGCGCTTTCGATTTCTTCACGGCGCGCCACGCCACGTGGTGGCCATCGACCTACCACATCGGCTCATCGGACTACGAGGCGGCCGTGATCGAACCGTTTGCCGGCGGGCGTTGGTTCGAGCGGGGTGTCGATGGGGCTGAGGCCGACTGGGGCAAGGTCTTGGTCTGGGAGCCACCGGAGCGGCTCGTTCTGGCCTGGCAGATCACGCCGGACTTCCAGTTTGATCCGGAACTGGTGACCGAGATCGAGGTCCGCTTCGAACCGATCGGGCCGAACCAGACGCGGGTCGACCTCGAGCATCGATACTTCGACCGCTTTGGCGAGCGAGCAGCCGAGATGCGGGCGATCTTCGACTCGGGCGGTGTGCCTGGGGCACCCCAGGGCTGGGCGGGCATCCTCCGAGAGTTCGCGGCGGCGGTGACGCATCCCCGTGCGCGCTAGCCTGTAGCCATGACAGGCGCAGAGGACGAAGCACGGCACGCGGCCGAGAACGACCTCGTATCACGACTGCTCGAAGGTCTCGCCTTTAAGGTTGGCGGCCAGGCTGGGGCTCAGGCGGTCTTTGGGGACTCCGTTGAGCGCGATGGCATCACCGTGATCCCGGTCGCCCGCGTCCGTTGGGGCGTCGGTGGCGGCGGTGGTGCGGGGCCCGAGGGCTCCGGGTCCGGTGGCGGTGGCGGCGTGGCAGCCGACCCGATCGGGTACATCGAGGTCACCTCGTCGGGCGCCATCTTCCGGCCGATCCCGCGCTCCTTCGGACCAGGAGCCGTCCTCGGACAGGCGCTCGCCCTGGCCATCGTCCTGCGCGCCCTGGCCCGCTTCCGCCGGTAGGCCACCCGCCCATACTCGGGCGGTGAACCACGGTTGCGCTCCCGAGACTCGGCCTGCGTGAGAATGCCGGCCAGTTCGCGCTGCTCGTCGGCGTCGACGGCATGGTGGCGGCACGATCGGCCAGGAACGGACGCTCCTGCCGTGGCGCGCTACTGAGTCTTCGGCCTGACGGCCTTCACTGCCGTCCTGTCGTTCACCCCGGCCCTCCGGCACACGGCGTTGCCCAATCTCGCGGCGGGCGCGCCGGCCGACCGCTACGGGCGGAAACCAGTCCTCTTGGCCTGCTGGCTGTTCGGGCTACCCGTGCCGTTGCTGCTCATCTGGGCACCGGAGTGGGGCTGGTTCATCGTTGCCAGTGCTGCTCGGCATCCACCAGGGCCTGCCTGGTGGAGCACTGTGATCATGAAGATCGACCTGGTAGGCCCGGCCCGCCGCGTGCTCGCGGCGATTGCCGGCAGGCTTCGGACGCACGTTGACCCTGTCAATACCCCACCGAGGTATTGACAGCCGGGTGCTATATTTGCCTCGAGCGGCTTGTCAAGACTTGACAAGCCCACAGTCATGTCCGGCGCTCCCCACTGGCGAGCGCGACGATCCGGTCGCTGACCGGACAGGGACCCGGCGACGTGCCGGACGGGAGGACGGCTTGGCGGTCGGCGTCGCGGCCGAGGTGAAGAACAAGCTGAGCGTGGTCGACGTCGTCGGCGAGACCGTTCAGCTCAAGAAGGCCGGTTCGACCTTCAAGGGCCTCTGCCCGTTCCACGGCGAGAAGACGCCATCGTTCACGGTGACGCCGGTCCGCGATTCGTGGAAGTGCTTCGGCTGTGGCGAGGGCGGCGACATCTTCAGCTTCGTGATGAAGCGCGACAGCCTGTCCTTCCCCGAAGCGCTCAAGGTCCTCGCGGCCAAGGCGGGCGTCGAGATCGACGAGCGGACGACGCGCGAGGACGCCCGCAAGGCGCGCCTCCGTGACGTGATGGAGAGCACGATCGCCTTCTACCACGCGGTCCTGACGGGCTCGAAGACCGGGCAGCCGGCGCTGGATTACCTCCGCGGCCGCGGCTTCACCGACGCGACGATCGCGACCAGCCAGCTCGGCTATGCACCCGGCGGCTGGGACACCCTCGCCCGGACACTCGCCGCCAAGCGCCAGGTCCGGGCCGAGGACCTGGTCGACGCCGGGCTCGCCCAGACGCGCCAGTCGGCCCGCGGCGGCGTCTACGATCGGTTTCGCGAGCGAGTGATCTTCCCGATCCGCGACGCCAGCGGCGGCGCGGTCGGGCTCGGCGGCCGGATCCTCGGCAACGCCCCGGACGACGGCCGGGACCAGGGACCGAAGTACCTCAACTCCCCGGCCACGCCGCTCTTCGACAAGAGCCGGACGCTCTACCTGATCGACCGCGCCAAGGGCCCGATCCGCAAGAACGGCCAGGCGGTGATCGTCGAGGGGTACACGGACGCCCTGATGGCCCACCAGGCCGGCTTCGACAACGTCGTCGCCTCGCTCGGGACCGCCCTGACGCCGGGCCAGGTCGCGCTGCTCACCCGCTACGCGACCAAGATCGCGCTGGCATACGACGTCGATGCCGCCGGCGAGAAGGCCGGGACGTTCGGCGCCCAGGCGCTCGAGTCGCTGATCGGTCAGCTCGCCGTCGCCGACACCGGCGTCGAGCTCGACGAGGTCCGAGTCGTCCGTCTGCCCGACGGCAAGGATCCCGATGAGGTTGTTCGCGAGGCGCCGGACCGCTGGCGCGAGGAGGTCCGGACGGCGCAGCCGATCGTCGACTACCTGATCGACCGGCATGCCCGCGCCCACGACCTCAAGACACCGGGCGGCAAGACCCGTTTCGTCAATGCGATCGTGCCGACCCTCCGGGCGATCCCGAACCCGGTCATGCGCGACGCCTACCTCCAGACGATTCACCGCGTCTCGGGGGTGGAGGAGCGCTCGGTGCTCGAGGTCCTTCACCAGCGGCCCGAGGCCATCGCGGTCCAGGGCCGGATCACGGCCGACGCCGTGATCGGCGCCGCCGACGCGCTGCCGATCGATCGAATCCTGGCCGCGATCACGCCCGTCGAGGAGGAGCTCCTCCGCCTGATCCTCCTCGTGCCCGATCAGCAGCTCCGGGCGTCCGATGAGATCGGGCCCGACCAGCTGCCGTCGACGCCGGCCCGCGAGCTCTTCCGGGCGATCATCGTCCAGCGCGCGCCGAACGATCAGGGCATTCACCCGCCGTTCTCGATGTCGACGCTGATGGCCGGCCTCGACGACGAGATCCGGGGCCTTGCCCAGGCGATCCTCGCCCGGCCGTCGCCCGATCTCTCCCGGATCAGCCCCGAGCGGATCGCCTACGCGGTCGACCGCTGCCTGCTCAGCCTCGAGCGGATCCGGCTCGACGAGCGCGCCGACTGGGTCGGCGCCGAGCTCCTCGCTGCGGAGAGCCGCGGCGAGCGCGACGTCGTGACCCGCCTCATCGATCTCCAGCGCCAGACCAACGAATCGCGCCGCGCCATCGATCGCCAGATCGAGCAGGCCACCGTCCTCGTGCGGGCCTGACCCGTGACCTTGCATCCAACGTCAATCTCGCAGTTCAACCGCCGGAGGCACTTCCATGGCTGATCCCCTGGACAAGCAGCTCGTCGAAGCCGTTCTGGCGCGTCCACGGCGGGCAAAGGCCGATGTCGAGGAAGCTCGTCTCGCGACCCGCAACCTGCGGGCGACCAAGGTCACCCTGCCGAAGGTCGCGAGCGACGAGGACGAGGATGAGGACGACGATCTCGAGCTCGGCGCCGAGCCCGGGACGGACGGCAGCGTCAGCCGCGACGGCGGCGACGTCGGCATCGAGGTCGTCGGCGAGGACGGTGTCGCGGTCGACAACAAGCTCCCGAGCGACGCTCCCGCCAAGCTCGACGCAAAGGAGCTCGAGGAGCCCTCCG
>JACDAH010000007.1 GCA_013695505.1 Chloroflexota bacterium
GTGCTGGTGCCGAATCGGTCGGTTCCGCCGGCGCGTGGCGCGGAGGCATTCGCCGATGTCGTCGTCGAGCGGCTCGCCGGTCTCGATCCTGCGACGATCTCGGTCGCGGGCGGGTCGAGGTCGTCGAGCGCCGCCCTTCGCGCTGCCAGCGCCGACCCGCTTGCTTCCCGCCCAGCTGGCCCGCGCCCCAGCGGCCCGCACGGCGTCGATCGGATCCACCCGTTCCGGCGAACGATCCGCGCCTGGCTCTCGCGGATCGCGGCATGGGTGATCTCCCGCGGCTATCTCCGGCTTCGGCTCGAAGGCCGCGAGCGCCTGCCCCGGACGCCAGCCATTTACTGCTTCAACCACCTCAACTGGGCAGACCCCTTCGTCCTGATGGCCGTCCTCCCGATGCGGCCCCGCTTGACGTTCTTCGGGCCGAAGGAGGAGGACATGTCGGTCGGCGGGCGGAATCGGCTGATGTCCTGGACCGGGGCGACCATCCCGTATCGTCCCGGCAAGAACAATCTGATCGAGGCCACACGCCGGGTCCACGCCGTGATCGCAGCCGGCGGCGTCGTCGCGATCGCCGGGGAGGGCCGAATCCAGCCGTTCGAGTCGCGGCTCGGGCCACTCAACGAGGGCGCCGCCTACTTCGCCCTCCGCGAGCGCGTGCCGCTCGTCCCGATCGCGATCCACGGAACCTCGTGGCTCGGCTTTGGGCGCCGGGTCCGGGTCGAGGTGGGGGAGCCACTGCCGCCACTCGGCCGGCCCAGTCGAGAGCAGGTCGATGCCCTCACGTTGCGATGCTGGACGGCCCTTCACGAGCTCGTCCGTGACGAGCCCGAGCGCGATCGACCCGGCCCGCTGGGGCGCTGGGTCACCGAGCAGTTCAACGACTGGCCGGAGGGCGATCGCGCTGCCGCGGAGGCGGTCGCGCAGGCGCCCGATGGTGTGGCTGGCGGCGGGTCCTGAGCGCGGGACTCTGGCATACTGCGGCCGATCCCCGAACCCGCAGGAGACGACGTGGCATCCACCGGTCTCTCGGCCGACCCCAAGGAGTATCGCGCCCGTCTCGCGGAGCAGAGCGACGACCAGATCGACGCCTGGGCCGCGGAATTGATGCGGGACGTCGTGATCCGGCGGGGCATCGTCAAGGTCGTCGCCGACTTTCGACGGGCCGCCCGCCTCGACGAGGGTGGTTTCGAACGGGTGTTCGCTTCCGGTGGCGGCCCGCCGGCCGTGATCGGACGTGACGCGGAGGGTCATCTGATCGTGCCGACGATCACGCTGTTCGCCCTCGTTCCGGGGATCCGCTCGCAGGTCGCCGACGGCCGCGACCGGCTCGTCGAGTACCTCGTCGCCAACTTCGACGAGCTCGTCTACGTCTGATCCGGCCCGGTCGGTCGGGGCCCGGCTGCTCGGCTGGCTGAGGCTGACCCACCCGTTTCCGTCGGTCCTGGACGGCCTCGTGAGCGGCGCGGTCGCCCTCGTCGCCGGCGCGTCGCCCGAGCTGGCGGCGCGGATCGGATTGGCGATGACCCTCCTCCAGCTCGGGATCGGCACGGTCAACGACATCGTGGACGCGCCCCACGATGCGGGCCGGAAGCCGGGCAAGCCGATCCCGGCCGGCCATGTGCGGTCCGACGCGGCGCTGGTCCTCGCGGCGGCCTGCTTCGGGGGCGGGGTGGTGCTGGCGACGGCGATCTCGTCGACCACGGGCATCCTGGCCGTTATGGTGATCGGGATCGGACTCGCCTATGACCTTCGCCTGAAGGGGACCGCATGGTCGTGGCTACCATTCGCGGTGGGCATCCCGATCCTGCCCGTCTTCGGCTGGGTCGGGACGAGCGGGAGCCTCCATCCGGTCTTCACCGTCCTGTTGCCGACCGCGTTCGCCGCCGGCGCCGCCCTCGCGATCGGGAATGCGCTCGTCGACGTCGATCGGGACCGCGACGCCGGCATCTCGTCGATCGCCGTCGCCCTGGGCTCCGACACTGCCGCCTGGCTGGCGGTTGCGTTGCTTGGGTCCGTCTGGGCGCTGGCCTGGTCGACGGCGCTGCGGGGAGGTGCCGGCCCGTTCGGCGTGGCGATCATCGCCGTCGGCGGCCTGGTCCCTCTGGCAGCGGCGGCTGCGGCGAGGACGGCTGACAGCGCCCGCCGCGAGCGGCTCTGGCAGGTCGAGACCGTCGGGCTGGCGCTCCTCGCCACCGTCTGGCTGGCCGTCCTCCTCGGGACGGGTGAGCCCGTCGCCTGACCGTTGCGCCGGACTGAGCGCCCCCGTCGCGGTCGCACGGCGAGGATGCCGCAACGAAGGGCAGCGCCCGGAACCGCGAGGACACCCTGCCCGGATCGGGGGTCCGATCGGGTCCGTTTCTCGGTTCGACGTATGCCCAGGCGCCGCACAGGGCGCCGGCTTCGCACTGCCGACGGAGAGCGGCGGTCAGTCGGTGTCGCCGGTCCTGACAAGTGCGATGGCGTTCTCGAGCTTGAGCTTTGCGATCGTCAGATACTTGGCGAGGTTCACCCGGTCGATCTCCGGGATCGTCCGCATCACATCGGGTGCGCGGAGGACGGCCACGAGATCCTCGACGGCGTCCGAGAGCTGGTGCCGCGCCGTGACGAGCGAGTCGTCGCCGAACGGAGCGGCGTGCTCGGTCGGATTCCAGCCCGACGCCGCGTCCGACTCCTCGGGGCTCGAGGGGCCGTCCTCGAACGGCTCGGCGAACCCGTCTCCGTCGTCGTCGCTCGGCTGGACGCGCGGCCGTCGGCCCTCGATTCTCTCGCGGAGCTTGACGAGTGACAGCTCGCCCGATGCGACCTGCGCGGCCAGTTTCTTGCGCTTCTTCGGGTCCTGTACCTTCAGCAGCTCATAGGCATGAGACAGGGTGTCTTTGCGCAAGGACACCAGTTCCCGGATCTCCTCGGGCGCGTCCGCGAGACGGAGCCGGTTCTCGAGATAGCCCTTGTCCTTGCCGAGCTTGTCGGCGAGCTTCCGAATGCTGTAGCCGTGCTCATGGATCATCCGGTCGAACATTGTCGCTTCCTCGAGCGGCGAGAGGTCCTCGCGCTGGAGGTTCTCGATGATCGAGATCTCGAGGGCCGTGTCGTCGTCGATGTCCTCGACGAGCGCGGGGATCGTCGCCAGCCCGGCCTCACGGGACGCACGCCAGCGGCGCTCGCCGGCGATCAGCTGGTAGCGGTTCTCGCCGAGCGGGCGAACGAGGATCGGCTGAAGGACGCCGTGCTCGCGGATCGATCCGGCCAATTCGTGCAAAGCGTCGACGTCGAAGTTCATCCGCGGCTGACCCGGGTTGGATTCAATCCGGTCGACGGCGATGACCTTGACGCCGGTGCTCCGTCCGGCATTCTCCGACGACAGCAGGCTGATGATCGCGGGCGAGAGCTCGCGGTCCTCCGACAGGCGACGGGCTGCGACGGCGCGGAAGTCAGGCCTGGCCAAGATCGATCACCTCCCGAGCGAGTTCGCGATAGGTCCGCGCGGCTTCTGACTTGCCCGCATACGACGTGATGGGCCGGCCGGCCAGTGGTGCCTCGCCAAGCTTCACCGTGCTGCGGATGATGCTGGCGAACACGTGGTGATCCC
>JACDAH010000017.1 GCA_013695505.1 Chloroflexota bacterium
GCTCGGAGGCGAGCCCGGAGGCGAGCGCGCCCGCGTCCACCGGCCCGACGGCCGTCGGCGATGGCGAGGGCGAGCTCAACCTCATCGCCTGGGCTGGCTACGTCGTCGGCGGCACCGGCGGCGAGCAGGTCGAGGGCTACGACTGGGTGACCCCGTTCGAGACCGCCACGGGCTGCAAGGTCACCGTCAAGGTCGGTGTCGACTCGTCCAACATGGTCCAGCTGATGAAGACCGGCCAGTACGACGGCGTCTCGGCGTCCGGTGACGCGACCCTCCGCCTGATCGCCGGCGGCGACGTCTCGCCCGTCAACTTCGATCTGGTCCCGAACTACAAGGACGTCTTCGAGGGCCTCAAGAACAAGGACTACAACACGGTCGGCGGGGTCGGCTACGGCGTTCCCCATGGCCGCGGCGCGAATGTCCTGATGTATGACCCGGCCGTCGTCACGACCAAGCCGGACAGCTGGAGCGTGGTCTTCGACGCGGCCTCGCCGTACAAGGGCAAGGTCACCGCCTACAACTACGCGATCTACGTCGCCGACGCGGCCCTGTACCTGATGAAGACCAAGCCCGAGCTCAACATCACCAACCCGTACGCCCTCGACGAGACTCAGCTCGCGGCGACGAAGGAGCTCCTGAAGACCCAGAAGACGCTCGTCAGCAAGTACTGGGGTACGGCCCAGGAAGAGATCGACGGGTTCGCCAACGGGGACATGTCGATCGGGACGGCCTGGCAGTACCAGGCGAACGTCCTGAGCGCCCCCGACGGAGGCAAGAAGGTCGAGGTGACCAAGCCCAAGGAAGGCGCCACAGGCTGGTCCGACACCTGGATGATCTCGTCGAAGGCCAAGCACCCCAACTGCATGTACAAGTGGATGGACTACATCCTCTCGCCCAAGGCGAACGCGGACGTGACGGTGTACTTCGGCGAAGCGCCGGTCAGCGACGCGGCCTGCGCCGAGGCCGAGAAGCAGCAGGCCGGCTTCTGCGACCTGTTCCACGCCAAGGACGAGGCCTACTTCTCGGACGTGTACTACTGGAACACGCCGACCAAGACCTGTCTCGACGGCCGAGGCGACATCTGTACCGACTTCGACGCCTGGACGGCGGTCTGGACGGAGGTGACCGGCGGCTGATCGCCCGCCGGCCGATGCACCAGAGGACCCCCGACGGCCTGCCGCCGGGGGTCCTCGTCTCGGCCCCGGCCCGATCGACCCGATCGCGATGACGAGTCCCGCCCAGAATCACGCCGGGAAGCGGCTCCGCGCCCTCTCTGCCGCGCTGTATCGCCATCCGCGCGCCCAGCTCGGGCTCCTGCTTGCCGCGCCGCTGGGCTGGCTCGTCATCGCCTATCTCGGCTCGCTGGCCCTGTTCCTGATCACGTCGCTCTGGTCGGTCGACGCGAAGACCGGCAACCTGGTCACCGAGCTGACGCTGAAGAACTACGTGACGGTCGCCACGACCGAGGTCTACCGGACCATCGCGATCCGGACCGTCGTGATGGCCGCCCTCGTCACGATCACGACCGTGGTCATCGCCTTCCCGATCGCGTTCTACATGGCGCGGCTGGCCTCGTCACGGACCCGCGGCATCCTCGTCGTCTCGATCCTGCTCCCGCTCTGGAGCGGTTATCTCGTCAAGGTCTACGCCTGGCGCCTGATCCTGAGCCAGAACGGCGTCCTCAACGGCGTCCTGGAGCCGTTCGGGCTGAACGGGCCCGGCTACAGCGACGTCGCGGTCTGGCTGGTCGAGACGTACCTGTGGCTGCCGTACATGATCGTCCCGATCTATGCCGGGCTCGAGCGGATCCCGTCCTCGCTCCTCGAGGCGTCGTCTGACCTCGGCGGGCGGGCCCTGCTGACGTTCCGCCGGGTCGTCCTGCCGCTGGCCCTGCCAGCCGTACTCGCCGGCTCGATCTTCACGTTCAGCCTGACGCTCGGCGACTACATCACGCCGACGCTCGTCTCGAACACGAAGTTCATCGGCAACGTCGTGTACGACTTCGTCGGCGTCGCGGGCAATCAGCCCCTGGCCGCGGCGTTTGCGATGGTCCCGGTCACGATCATGCTCGTGTATCTGTTCATCGCCCGCCGGCTCGGCGCGTTCGAGGCCCTGTGATGCTCCTCCCGCGCGGTCTCCGGATCGCCCTCCGAATCGCGAGCGCCGCGACCCTCGCCTTCATCTACGCTCCGATCGGGATCATCGTCCTCTACTCGTTCAACGCCGCGCGCGTCGCGACCTGGCCGATCAGTGGACTCACCCTCGACTGGTATGCCCGGGCGCTTGGCAACGCCGGGATCCGGAATGCCCTGCTCACCTCGCTCGAGGCGGCCGTCGGGGCGACTGTCGTCGCGCTCATCCTCGGCAGCCTCGTCGCGTTCGCGGTCCAGCGCCACGCGTTCTTCGGCCGCCAGACGCTGAGCTTCGTCGTCGTGCTGCCGCTGGCGCTGCCGGGCATCGTCACCGGGCTTGCCCTGAACTCGGCGTTCCGGACGCTCGGCTTCGACTTCGGGCTGTTCACGATCGTCGTCGGCCACGCGACCTTCTGCGTGGTCGTCGTGTTCAACAACGTCGTCGCGCGGCTGCGCCGGACGGCGCGAACCGCCGAGGAGGCGTCGATGGATCTGGGCGCCGACACCTTCACGACCTTCCGCCGGATCACGTTCCCGGCGATCCGCAGTGCGTTGCTTGCCGGAGCGCTCCTCGCCTTCGCCCTGTCCTTCGACGAGATCATCGTCACGAACTTCACCGCAGGCGCCGGGACCCAGACGCTGCCGCTCTGGATCTTCACGAACTTCCAGCGCCCGAACAACCTGCCACTCGTCAATGTCGCCGCGGTATTCGTCCTCGTCCTTTCGATCGTGCCGGTCTATGTCGCGTCGCGGCTCACGTCGGGGACGGAATCGACCGGGCGGACGTAGCGCAGACCTAATGCCAGCGCTGACCGGCCTGGCCGGCGGCGGCGATGATGGCGAGGATCGCGAGTGGCGCCGCGATTCGGGCGATCGCTACGATTCGATCGAACATGTGGGCAAGCTCCTCCGGCGGGTGGGGCCGGTTCTCGGGGCGATCGACCCCGTTCGTTGTGGAGTGCCCGGTCGCGGATCGCCTGATGCCAGTGTCGCTGGCGGCGCTTATCCGCCGGTTACTCGCCGGTCACCTGCGGTCACATCGACGGTGTGTAGTCGGGGTCCAGGAACCGCGCGGGGTCGTCGCGGAACTCGAGCAGGCAGCCCTTCCCGCAGAACCAGTACGTGGTGCCGTCATGCTCCAGCTTGAGGTCGGACGCGCTCGCGTCGACCTCCATCCCGCAGACGGGATCTTTCTCGATCGCCATGTGGACAACTCCGTGCTCGTGAAGTTTTGGTACTCCCCGGGAGTATAGACGAGGGGTGCTCCGATCCGGAAACGCGTACGATCCGGCGGATGGTCGATCCCCTGTTCCACGACGCGCGCGCCGCTCTCGTCACCGAGCGCGATCGGCTCGAGGTCGCGATCGCCGAGGGAATCGTGGCGCCCGACGCGATGACGTACGGCTCCCAGGCGGCGGCCGCGACCCAGGTCTTCGAGCAGCAGCGCGACCTCGCCCTGCGCGACCACAGCGCCCAGCACCTGGTGGCGGTCGAGGCCGCCCTGGCCCGGCTCGACGACGGGACGTTCGGGACGTGCGCGCGCTGCGGCCTCCCGATCGCGGCGGAGCGGCTCGAGGCGCTGCCGTGGGCCTCCCATTGCATCGACTGCCAGCGGATCGTCGGGCGCGGCGGATGACGGTCGAGCAGACGACCACGCTCGTCGAGCTCGAGGCCGTCCGCGCCGCGGCGGCGACCCTCGAAGGAATCGCATTGCGGACGCCGCTGGTCGGGTTCGGACGGCCGGAGGCGCGCCGATTCCTGAAAGCGGAGTCGCTCCAGCCGATCGGCGCCTTCAAGATCCGTGGTGCCTACGTCGCGGTCGCCTCGCTAGGCGACGAGGAGCGGGCGCGCGGCGTCATCACGTACTCGTCGGGCAACCATGCCCAGGGCGTCGCCCGGGCGGCCCGGCTGCTCAGTGCGCCAGCCGTCGTCGTGATGCCGTCCGATGCCCCGGCGCTGAAGCGGGCACGGGTCGAGGCGGACGGGGCCGAGGTCGTCATCGTCGGCACGTCGAGCGAGGAGCGTCAGCAGGTCGCCGAGCGGATTGCCGCAGAGCGGGGGCTCGCGATCATCCCGCCGTACGACGACGATCGGATCATCGCCGGCCAGGGTACGGTCGGGCTCGAGATCGCGGAGGCGCTTCCCGACGTGGCGGCGGTCCTCGTCCCGATCGGCGGCGGCGGACTGGCGAGCGGGGTGGCGGTCGCGATCAAGGCGCTGGTTCCCGGCGCGCGGGTGATCGGCGTCGAACCGGAGCTGGCCGCCGACGCGCGGCAGTCGCTGCGCGAGGGTCGAATCGTCCGCTGGGCCCCTGAGGACGCGTCACGGACGATCGCCGACGGGACGCGGACGACGGCAATCGGCGTTCGCCCGTTCGCCCACCTGTCGCGCCTCCTCGACGACATCGTCACGGTCTCCGAAGGTGAGATCGCCGCCGCGGTCCGGCTCGCCGCCGAGCAGAGCCGGCTCGTCGCGGAGCCGAGCGGGGCGCTGTCCGTCGCCGCCATGGCCTTCCGAGCTGCCGAGGCCGGTCTCGATGGCCTCGACGGCCCGATCGTGGCGGTGGTCTCCGGCGGGAACGTCGATCCTGACCGCTATCGCGCGTTCCTCGAGGCGCCGCTCCCGGGCTGAGGGCTCGTGAGCCGGGGCGGCCGCGGGTCGCCGAATGTGCACAGGATGAACGCCGCGCGACCCTGTCCGATCATCCTCCAGACAGCCCCGGCGATCCCATGCACGGACTCCGATCCGATTTGACCGAGCGGATCACCGATTGCGCTCGGGGGGCACATTCGGCGACGGAGCGTCACGGGCTGTTCACCCGGCGACAATTCGGGGACGACCGGCCGGACCAGGGCGCCGGCACGCTCAGCGGCCGTCGCGCTCCTCGGCCAGCCGCTCCGCGAGCCGCGCCTCGCGGACCCGGATCGCTGCCCGCTCGGCATCGAGCTGGCGGTCCGTGACGACCTCCTGGGCCTTCTCGTGGGCCATCCAGCCGGCGAGGATCGCAGCCAGGGCCACCAGAAACAGGATGTCGCCGACGATCCACATCAGCCCACCGGCCAGCCGCTGATCGTCCAGGCCCGGCGAGCCCCACGGCCGGACGAGGGTCGCGTAGTGGGCGTAGAGGACGACGCTCGAGTTCAGGATTGTCACCGCCAGGAACGTGTTCTGGGGCATCTGGAGGAAGACGTACATCGCGCGGACCGGGTGGGGCATGCGCCACGGGCTCGGGTCGAGGCCGACCGCCGGCCACCAGAAGAGGAGCCCGGCCCCGAGGTACAGCCCGTGCTCGAGATCGTGGACGATCGGATGTTCGAGCGATGCGTCGAACAGCGGCGAGAAGTGCGTCCCCCACATCACCCCGGCGAACAGGATCCAGGCGACGACCGGGAAGCTCACGATCTTCATCACCTGCGAGTGGAGGATCGGCAGGATGATCGTCCGGCGGACGTTCGGCGTCGCGGCCCGGAGGAGGGTCGTGATCGGGGCGCCGAGCGCGATCAGCGGTGAGGCGACGAGGGTCAGCAGCAGGTGCTGGGCCATGTGGACCGAGAACAGGGT
>JACDAH010000031.1 GCA_013695505.1 Chloroflexota bacterium
AGAAGAAATAGCCGTCTGGTTGCCTTGACATGGACATGACATGAGTGCCGCGGCCGGATCGAGCACGCCGCTGGTGACCAGGCGGGCGCAAGCCCGCCTGGGCATCGCGATGGTCGTTCCGATGCTCGTCCTCATGGTGGTCTTCTTCGTCCTTCCGTTGCTGAGCTCCCTGTACTTCTCGGTGGTCGACTTCAACGGCCTCGACCCGGACCCGCAATTCGTCGGGTTGGCGAACTTCGCCGAGCTCCTGACCGACCCTGCGGTGTTTCCGGCGTTGAAGAACAACGCGATCTGGATCGTGATCGGCACGGCAGCCCCGCTGCTGCTCGGATTCGGGATCGCGCTCCTGTTGTGGACCGTTCGCCGCGGAGCGCTCTTCTACCGCCTCGCGTTCTTCACGCCGTTCATCCTGCCGGCCGTCGCGATCGGCGTGGTGTGGGGCTGGATCTACGACCCGATCCGAGGCTGGCTGAACGAGGTTCTCAGGCTGGTCGGCCTGGGAGCGGTGACCACCGGCTGGCTGGGGGATCCCAACACCGCTCTGTTCGCCGTCCTTGCGACGGCCGTCTGGGCCTCGACCGGTTTTGTCGTGGTGATCTTCCTCGCGGCGCTCAGAACCGTCGACTCCGAGCTCATCGACGCCGCGACCATCGATGGTGCCAATGCGTCCGAGCGCGTCTGGTACGTCATTCTTCCGCAGATCCTGCCCGTCTTCCTGATGGTCACGACGATCACGCTGATCGGCGGGTTCAGCGTCTTCGACATCATCTTCGTCATGACCGGCGGAGGTCCGGCCGGTTCAACCGAGGTGCTGGGCACCTACGCCTACGCGAACGCCTTCCAGCTCAACCGGATCAGCTACGGCACGGCGCTCGCCCTCGTGATCACGATTCTTGCCGTCCCGTTCGCCGTCGTCCTGAACCGGCTGCAGCGGCGGTTCTCCCTCTATCGCACCGGCGCCTGAGCGTCGAGAAGGCGAAATGCGCAGACGATATTCGGTGCCGGCGGCCAAGCACCTGCTCCTCCTGGCACTCTCGTTCTTGTCGCTCTTTCCGATCATTCTCACGATCTCGACCGCGCTGAAGACGGATCAGGACGTCCGTAGCCACCCGTTCACCCTGTTCTCGTCGTTTTCGTCGGAGAATCTCGCCACGGCGTGGGATGTCGGCCACTTCAGCGATTACCTCGTCAACACGTTCGTGTTGACGATCCCAAGCACGGCGCTCGTCGTGATCCTGTCCACGACGGCCGGCTATGCCTTCGCGAAGCTCCCGTTCCGGGGCCGGACCGTGGTGTACTACGTGGCCATCGTCGGTCTGCTCGTCCCGTTCTTCACCTACATGATCCCGCTGTACTTCCAGCTTCAAGGAATGGCGCTGCTCGATACCTTGCCCGGGGTCATCCTGGTGTTGACAACCACGGGCCTGTCATTCGGCGCCGTCTTCATGCGGGCATTCTTCGAGGACCTGCCGCCCGAGCTGGAACAGGCCGCCAGGATCGACGGAGCGTCGGAGTGGCAGATCTTCCTGCGGATCATGCTCCCGCTGGTCACCTCGGGAGCGGGCGCACTCGCGGTGTTCACCTTCCTCCAGAACTGGAACAACCTGCTCGTGCCGTTGCTGTACCTGCCGGGCGGAGATTTTCGCCCGCTCACGATGGGCCTGTATGTGTTTGCTTCCGGGCGGGGGATCGATACCGGTCCGCTCGCCGCCGGGACCCTCGTCACGATCCTGCCCGTCATCGTGCTGTTCGTTGCCCTGCAACGGCAGGTCACCCGCGGCATTCTGGCCGGAGCGGTCAAGGGCTGACCCGACAGCCGGCGAAGTCGCCCGGAGGGTCGAAGCGAGAGGGCATGCACGACGTTCTCGATCCACGGGACCTCGTTCCGGATGAGGCGGAACAACTCGCCCAGACCGGATATCCCGTCGGCACGCTTCTGAGCCAGGCGCGGGAAGCGGCAGCCGACGCCGATCTCACTCGTCTGGATGCGATCTCGGCCGAACTCGCGGCTCTGGAGCGCGATTCGACGTGGCCGTACGACGAGCCGACTGACGAGGACTCCCTCCGCGCGACAGCGGGCGCCGTCGAAATGATCGCGGTCGATCACTCCATGTTGCCCGCCCGGGTCCGCGGTGCCTGGCTCGGTCGAGCGGTCGGAAACACCCTCGGCAAGCCGGTCGAAGGCTTGAGCCGCAAAGAAGTGGAGACGTATCTCCGCGCCGCCGGTCAATGGCCGATCACCGACTTCCTGCCGCTGCTCGAACCGTTGCCAGACGGAGTGACGCGCCTGCACCCGTCGGCGGGTGTCGCGACGAGTGGCCGATTCGAAGACGTCCCTCGCGACGACGACCTCGATTGGACGATCCTCGGGCTCCATCTCCTCGAGCGTCACGGCCGGGAACTCACGACAAGCCAGATCGCGGCGGGGTGGCTCGATCGGATCCCCTTCACGCAGACGTACACCGCCGAACGCGCGGCATATCGCAACCTCATTCGCGGGCTGCGGCCACCCGAGACCGCAGCGTTCGCCAATCCGTACCGCGAGTGGATCGGCGCTCTGATCCGCGGCGACATCTTCGGGTACATCAACCCGGGCGACCCCGGTGGGGCCGCTCGCCTCGCGCTCGTGGACGCACGCCTCAGCCATGTCGCCAATGGGATCTACGGGGAGATGTGGGCCGCCGCTCTGGTGTCTGCCGCGTTCGCGACCGACACGGCCGAGCAGGCCCTTGGAGTTGCCCTTCAGGTCGTGCCCGGGAGCTCCCGGCTCGCGGAGGCACTCCGAGAGGTCCAGCGGCTGTTCGAGACCGGCGCGAGCGCGGTCCAGGCACTCGACTGGATCGACGATGCCTTGGGCGACTACAGCTGGGTCCACACTCTGAACAACGCCGCGTTGATCGCGGTCGCTCTGCTGTGGGGCGAGCGCTTCATGGACGCGGCATCCATTGCGATCATGGGCGGCCGCGATACCGACTCCACGACCGCCACCGTGGGGAGTGTCTTCGGCGCCCTGCACGGGGATGTGGCGATCCCGACTCGTCTTGTCGGTTCGACCCACGTCCATGTCCGAAGCGCCGTCCGCGACTTCGACAGGGTCACGATCGACGAGCTGGCGCATCGGACGCTGATGCTGATCCCGGTCGCGGAATAACCGACTGGCGCCACCCGGAGCCTCCTGGTCACGCGCCCGCCGGGGCACGGCGCCTCTCGACGCTCGGGAGCTTAGCGAACCTCGCCACCGCCACCCGCGCCATGGACGCAGTTCGGGCTCAGGCCAGTGCCGCTGGCACAGAGCGATGTCGACCTACTCGATCTTCTGATCCTGTATCCAGAGGGTGTCGCCCCCGAAGCAAGCCGAGTGGCCATGAAGGTCCGAGAAAGCCCCGTTCGGAGGACGTATTAGTCGCTCGCCGTCGCGCGCGACGATCTGACCGGCGGCATCTAGGACGACCGGGTCCAGCGCCGTACCGCCGTAGAAGCCGACCGGCCATCTGACATGCATGATCCGCCCGTCGTCGCGAACGGCCGACACCGGCTCCGGTGCCGCCGGATCGATGCGGAAGGTCACGTCCGCGCCGCCCCCCGCGGGGCAGAAGCCATCCCTGTCAACGAGCAACAGAAACCGGGGCTCGACGGTCGACCGGCCGTCTGAGCTGAGAGGTTCCTGCACGCCACAGCCAGACAGGACGACGCCAATCCCAAAGAGCATTGCGAGCGAGCCGAGCCTTCTAGTGTTCGAGGCGATGTATTCCGACCGGGCGAATGTCTCCATTGAGCGCCCGGCGTGACTCGTCTGCTCACGTTCTCTCGGCACCAGTCGACCTTACGGCCTCGCTGCTCGCGACGCGAAGCTCCGGCTCGACGTCGCGGCCGTCCGTGCAGCGGCCAAGGGCGTGGACGTTTCGCCGCCAGCCAGGATCCCTCGTCACACCGAATCGGCTCGAGCCCGACACGGAGCACAGCCGAACTTGTCAAGGCAGCCCGTCGCGTCAGCCCGGGGTGACAGGGAGAGGGTTCGCGAGCATGGGATCGCTTCGTACCATGGCCGTTTCGAGGGCGCGCCGCCGGTCCAATTGCCACATCTCCGCAATGCCCATTCGTGCGTCGCAACCTACGCTCGCGCGTTGCGAGCCGACACTTTCCTCCCCAGTGCTCACGGGACCGGCCCGGCCCCGATCGGCGAAGGAGATTCCGATGGCGGACCAGAAGGATTGGCAGAAGGACAAGGATCAGGCCGCGCGAAGCGGATCGGGCGGCAGTGACACCGCCGGCTCCGGCAGCGGCGGCGGTTCGCAGAGCGGCGGTTCGTCCGGCTCGACCGGCTCCGGCAGCGGCGGCGGCTCGCAGAGCGGCGGTACCGGCTCGACCGGCTCCGGCATGAGCGGCGGTACCGGCTCGACCGGGTCCGGCATGAGCGGCGGTACCGGCTCGACCGGGTCCGGCATAAGC
>JACDAH010000043.1 GCA_013695505.1 Chloroflexota bacterium
AACCCGGGCAGCGTCGGCCAGCCCCGCGACGGCGACCCGACCGCGAGCTGGCTCGAGCTCGACACGGACGCCGGGCTCGCGACGTGGCGGCGGGCCGCGTACGACGTCGATTCGGTTCGCCGCGAGATGATCGACGCCGGCCTGCCGGGTCGCCTCGTCGAGCGCCTGGCCGTCGGCCTGTGATCCGATGATCGGCGGCAGGCGGCCGCTCCAGGGCCGCAAACCCGGCGACCGGCGCGTGCGCGTCGAGCGGCCTCACTCGGCCCTGTTCCGCTGGACCGGCCCGGGCCAGCTCACCGCCAAGGAAGCGGCGTCGGTTCCGACCACCCCGCGCGGCAAGCTCTATGCCCGTCTCAAGGCGATGCTCCTCGGCCGGCCCCTGGCGAGCGAGGAAGAGATCGGGGAGCGCCTCTCCAAGAAGAAGGCGCTCGCGATCTTCAGCTCCGACGCGATCAGCTCGTCCGCCTACGCGACGGAGGAGATCCTGCGCGTCCTGATCCTCGGCGGCATCGCAGCCCTCGCCTGGGGCCTGTGGGTCAGCGTGGCGATCGCCGTGCTCCTGATCGCGGTCGCGATCAGCTATCGCCAGATCTGCCTTGCCTACCCGACGGGCGGCGGCAGCTACTCGGTCTCGAAGCGGAACTTCGGCCGGCGGATGTCGCTGATCGCGGCCTCGGCCCTGATGATCGATTACGTGATGACGGTCGCGGTGTCGACGGCGTCATCGATCGAGCAGGTGACCTCGGCCGTCCCCGCCCTGACCGACTGGCGGGTCCTGCTCGGGGTCCTGGCAATCACCCTGATCACGATCGGCAACCTGCGCGGCCTGCGCGAGGCCGGCAACCTGTTCGCGATCCCGACCTACCTGTTCCTCGTCTCGGCGCTCCTGATGATCGCGATCGGGACGATCCGGATCGTCATCTTCGGTGAGCACGGCCAGTACGCGGCCGAGTTCCAGAACGAGGTCGGCTCGAGCTTCCAGGCCGTTTCGCTGATCCTCCTGCTGAGGGCGTTCGCCGCCGGTGCCGTGGCGCTCACGGGGACGGAGGCGATCGCCACCGGCGTGCCGGCGTTCGAGCCGCCCGAGGCCAGGAACGCGGCCACGACCCTCGCCATCATGGCCGCCCTGCTCGGCGTCCTGTTCATCGGCCTCACGTTCCTGGCGGTCAACTTCGGGATCACCCACATCGATGACCCCGTGAAGCAGACCGTGATCAGCCAGATCGCGGGGACCGTCTACGGTTTCGGCTCGATCCCCTTCTTCCTGTTCCAGGGCTTCACCGCCCTGCTCCTTGTCCTCGCCGCAAACACGAGCTTCAACGCCTTCCCCCGCCTGCTCGCGATCCTCGCGGCCGACGGCTTCATCCCGCGCCAGTTCGCCTTCCGCGGCGACCGCCTCGCGTTCAGCTACGGGATCGTCGTCCTGGCGACCGTCGCCGCGGCGCTGATCGTCCTGTTCCAGGGCGAGACGCACCTGCTCATCCCGCTCTACGCGGTCGGGGTCTTCATCGACTTCACGATCAGCCAGGCCGGGATGATCCGGCATTGGCGTCGCGAGCGGCCACCCGGCTGGCGGCGACGTCTCGCGATCAACGCCTTCGGTTGCTCGCTCACCGCCGTCGTGGCCGTCGTCGTGACGGTCGCCAAGGCACCCCAGTCGCTGATCGTTCTGGCCCTCATCCCCGTCCTCGTCGCGACGATGATGTTCATCAGCCGCCAATACGCCGGCCAGGAGGCGGAGCTTGCGATCCGCGACGACTTCGTGGTGCCGTCGCCGCATCGCGAGCAGCGCGTCGTGATCCCGGTCAACGGGATCAACCGAGCCGTGGTCCAGGCGATCGTCTTCGGACGGACGCTGGCCACGGACGTCCGGGCCGTCTTCATCACCGAGGACTCCGAGCTCGGCGACGCGCTCCGCCTGAAGTGGGAGCGCCAGGTGCCGGGGGTCCCGCTGGTCATCGTCGAGTCGCCCTATCGCGCCCTCGTCGGCCCGCTGACGGCCTATCTCGACGTGCTCGACCTTGCCTGGCCGCCCGACAAGGACGATCCGATCACCATCGTCGTCCTGCCCGAGTTCGTCGCCCGGCACTGGTGGGACCGGCTGCTGTATAACCAGTCGGCCAAGCGCCTCAAGTCGGCGCTGGTCGGCCGCGAGCACACCGTGATCGCTGACGTGCCCTACCGCCGGGGTCATTGACCCGACGCCTGTCCACTAGATCGGAGTCCAATGATCGGAGGCCGCCGGCCCCTGCAGGGCCGGAAACCCGCGGACCGCCGCGTGCGCGTCGAGCGACCGCACGCGCCGTACTTCCGCTATGTCGGCCCCGGTCAGATGGTCGCCAAAGCCGCCGCCCACGAGCCGAAGACCACCGTCGGCCGATCGTGGGCGCGGATCCGCAAGGCCGCGATCGGCCGTCCCCTGGCGTCCGAGGAGGAGGCTGGCGAGCGCCTGACGAAGAAGAAGGCCCTCGCGATCTTCAGCTCAGACGCGATCAGCTCGTCCGCGTACGCAACCCAGGAAATCATTCGAGTCCTGGCTGTCGCCGGTGCCACGGCCCTCGCGTTCTCCGTTGGCGTGTCGGTCGCGATCGCGGTGCTCCTCGCGGTCGTCGCGGTCTCGTATCGCCAGGTCTGTCGCGCCTATCCGGGTGGCGGCGGCGCATACGCCGTCGCCCGCGAGAACCTGAACCCGCTCCTCGGGCTGGTGGCCGCGGCCGCGCTCCTGATCGACTATGTGATGACCGTTGCGGTCTCGACTGCGTCGGCAATCGCCCAGATCGTCTCGGTCGAGCCGGACGTCGAGAAATGGACGGTCGAGGTCGCGGTCGTCGTGATCACCCTGATGACGATCGCCAACCTCCGCGGCCTTCGCGAGTCGGGGAACATCTTCGCCATCCCGACCTACCTGTTCGTGGGGCTCGCGCTCCTCATGGTCGGGATCGGCCTGTCCTCCATCCTGACCGGCCACGCCCAGCCCTTGGCGACGCCGAACGCGGAGGCCTTCCCGCCCGGGACCGGGCTCTCGATCTTCCTCCTGCTCAAGGCATTCGCAGGCGGGTCGGTCGCTCTGACGGGCGTGGAGGCCATCGCCAACGGCGTGCCCGCATTCAAGCCGCCGGAGGCGAAGAACGCCGCGAACACGATGGGCGCGATGGCGATCCTCCTCGGCGTTCTCTTCATCGGGGTCACGATCGTCGCCCACGCCTACCAGATCCAGCCCACCGTCAATGACGTGCCGACGACCGTATCGCTCGTCGCCGGGACCGCGTTCGGCAGCGGGTCGGTGTTGTTCGTCCTCTTCCAGGCGTCGACCGCGCTGATCCTGTTCCTCGCCGCGAACACGTCGTACAACGCGTTCCCGAGGCTCGGCGCGATCCTCGCCCAGGACGGCTACATGCCGCGCCAGTTCTCGTACCGCGGCGACCGCCTGGCATATTCGTGGGGGATCGTCCTGCTCTCGGCGGTCGCAGCGTTCCTCATCTGGTTGTTCGGCGGCAAGGTCACGGCGCTGATCCCGCTGTACTCGGTCGGCGTGTTCGTGTGCTTCACCCTCAGCCAGATCGGGATGGTCATTCACTGGCGGAAGGTCAGAGACAGCGGGTGGCAGTGGCGGCTCGGACTCAATGCCTTCGGGGCCGTCCTGACCGCGGTCGTCCTCGTGGTGGTCGTGAGCGTGAAGTTCGTGGACGGCGCGTATCTCGTCGTCATCCTCATCCCGACCCTGGTCGGGATCATGCTGTTCATCCACCGCCAGTACGACGCGTCGCGCCGGGAGCTGTCGGTCCGGCACGATCTCGTGTTCGAGACGCCCCATCGCGAGGAGCGGGCAGTGGTCCCGATCCCCGGCGTCAACCGGGCGGTCATCCAGGCCGTGAACGTCGCCCGCTCCGTCGCCGACGACGTCCGGGCGGTATTCATCACCGAGAACCCCGCCGACGGCGTCGAGATCCGCGAGCGCTGGGAACGCCAGGTGCCGGGCGTCCCGCTGGTGGTCGTCGAGTCGCCCTATCGCGCCCTGACCGGGCCGTTGACGGCCTATCTCGACGTCCTCGACGCGGCGTGGCCACCGGACAAGGACGCGCCGATCACGTTCGTCGTGCTGCCCGAGTACGTCGCCCGACGGTGGTGGGAGCGGATTCTCTACAACCAGTCGGTGAAGCGGCTACGGAGCGCGCTGCTCGGTCGCCCCCACACGGTCGTCGTGAACGTCCCGTACCGGCGCGACGATCCGGGGCTGTTCGAGCAGGGCGACCGGAGGGCAAGCGGCCAGGAGCCACCGCCCAACCCGTGACTCGCGTGCAACGGGATCGTCGGCCTCGCGGGCGACGGCGCATCGCGGCGGTGGTAGAGTCGCCGCCGTGCCATCCGAGCTCAGCGCCCCTCCTGTGTTCCGCCGCGCCGTCGTGGCGCTCTCGGGCCATCCGAACGGGCAGCGACTGATCCGCCTCGTGGCGGAGCTGGCAAAGCCGTACAAGGCGGAGCTGATCGGGGTCCACGTCGTCGAGATCGACTGGTCGATGCCGCTCGACATGGACCTGGCCGGCCGATCGGACGAGATCCAGCAGGTGCTCGATGTCGCCGAGGGCACGGCCGAAGCGGCCGGCGTCCAACTCGAATCGGTCCTGCTCCAGGCCCGTGACGTCGGGGCGGCGCTTGTCGACGAGGCTGTGGAGCGCGAGGCCGACCTGCTCGTCGTGGGGCTCGCCTACCGGACCAAGTTCGGCGGCGACTTCGCCATCGGCAAGACGATCCCCTACATCCTCAAGAACGCGCCCTGTGCAGTCTGGGTCGTGCGCGAGCCGATCCCGGAGGAGACATCGTGAAAACCGTCATCGTCGGCTGCGGCCGCGTCGGGTCCGTGCTGGCCGATGCGTTCGACCGAGCCGGTCACCAGGTCATCGTCCTCGACACCAAGACGACCGCATTCGACCGCCTGCCGGGCGCCTTCAAGGGCGCCGCGGTCCGCGGCGACGGCACCGACGAGGACACCCTCCGCCGAGCAGGCGCCGATTCGGCCGACCTGTTCATGGCCATGACCGAGGGCGACAACCGGAACGTGATGTCGGCCCAGCTCGCGACCGAGGCGCTCGGCGCGAAGCAGGTCGTCGCCAAGATCAACGACCCGCTCCGGGCCAGCGCCTACGCCGAGCTCGGGATCGCGACGCTGTGCCGGACGAACCTCATGGCCCACGCTGTCAACGACTTCCTGAGCCTCGGCCTGACCTTTGGGCCGGGCCTCTCGCCGGCGACGGGGAACCATCCGGGCGGAGAGCACCACGGCTCGACCGGCGAGCCGGAGGCCGTCGTCGCGGTCCCGGTCGGTGTGGCTCCGGGGTTCGGGGGCAACCCGACCGCGGAGCCGACCTCAGCGAGCTCACCAAACTCGCCGACCTCCCCGACCTCGGGGGAGGCGGCCACCTCGACCAGCAACCCGGCGCCCGCGGCGCCGTCCAGCGCCCGGGAGGGCTGATCCATGTTCGTCCTCGTCATTGGCGGCGGGAAAGTCGGCTATTACCTGACCAAGGAGCTCATCGGGAGCGGCCACGAGGTCGTCCTGATGGAGAAGGACAAGGATCGGGCGAACCAGATCGCCGACGAGATCGGCTCGGTCGTGATCTCGCATGACGGCTGCGAGGGCAAGTACCTCGCCGAAGCCGGCGCCAACCGGGCGGACATCGTGGCGGCGGTCACCGGCGACGACGAGGACAATCTCGTGATCTGCCAGATGGCGAAGCACCACTTCGACGTGCCGCGGACGATCGCCCGGGTCAACAACCCAAAGAACGAATCGCTCTTCAAGCACCTCGGCGTCGACGAGCTGATCAGCCCGACCCGGATGATCCTGGGCTCGATCGAGCAGGACATCCCCGTCCACGAGCTGCTCCATCTCGGGGCCCTCGGCGAGGGCGAGCTCGAGCTGATCGAGGCCCATCTCCAGGTCGGCTCACCGGCCATCGGCAAGGCCCCGCGCGACCTGTCCATGCCCGAGGGCTGTTCGCTCTTCGCCGTCATCCGCGATGGCATCGCGACGCCACTCCGGCCCGACACGGTCCTCGCCGAGGGCGACAAGGTGATCGCGATCGGCAAGGCCGAGTGCGGCCCAAAGCTTCACGAGCAGCTGATCGGCGACCTCGAGGCGGCGCGGGCAGGCTGACCAGTCGCTTCCGGCACCGAGGCACTGGTGTGAGTCCGTGGGACTCAATTCGCCCGGTCGGCACGCTCGGATCCCCTCCTCGGCGGACCGAGCCCGTGCCGAACTACGCGGGCTGACTCCCGAATCTGAGTAAAGGAGACTCGGCGCGGGGCGCGCACGCCGCCGGACGCAACACGGGCACGCCGCCGAACGCGACGACGGTCGCTCGGTCCGGCCTGCCCGCCCAAGATCCGCTCGGCGGTCGGGGGGGCGCCTTTCCTATGCCGCTCGGCCAGGTGGACGCTTTTCTCGTCACAGTGAACGGCACTCGCCTCCCGGGCGACCAAGCTCGTCCGTTTCGCCCAACTCTGGCTCGGGCGGGTGTCGGCCGCGTCTCGGGGCCCGACGATCGTGCACGGCGGACCTCCGCATGGTCACGCCGGGGGGCCGCCGCCTGCCTCTCGCCGCACATCCTGTTCAGCCTTGGTGAACTTCCGTCGATCTGGCGCCCCAGTCGCGGACGTCATGCGGCATGCGCGCGGGCGCCGCCGCGGCGGCTCTCTGCCTGATCAACGTTTCGCAACCTTCTTGACAACACCATTGTCAGGGTTCTAGCCTTCCCCGTGTCCCACCGGAGCGCCTCCGGAACACCGGGACCGTAGACCGTCCATCACCAGGCAGAGACACTGAATCGATGTCCGAAGCACACCTCAAGAAGGACACCCGACCGGTGTACGTGATCAGCGTCGCGGCGACGCTCGTCGCGGCCCACCCGCGGACCCTCCGGATCTACGAGGACGAGGGCTTGATCTGCCCGGCCCGCACACCCACCAACATCCGCCTCTACAGCGACGAGGACATCCGTCGCATCACCTGGATCCGCCACCTGACCCGCGAGCGTGGGGTCAACCTCGCCGGGATCCGGCTCCTGTTCGAGCTCGAGGAACGGCTCGGAGCACGGATCCTCGAAGCGCTCTATGCCGAGGGAACGCGCGATCGGGCCGCCAAACAGGCCGCCGCAGCGGCCGTTCCGACCACCGAGGGCGCAGGCGCCGACCCGGACGATCGCTGATGACAAACCAGAGGAAGCCCCACTTCACGAACGGCCGCGCAGGCCCGATGATCTCGACACGATCCACAGGAGACCTTTGATGGCAAAGCGGCCGACCCAACCACGGGACGATCAGCCGACGACACCCAAGCCCACGCCCAGTGGTCCGCGCGAGCTGCCCCTCGTCGCCCTCCGTGAGACCGTCATCTTCCCCGAGATGATCGTTCCGCTCCAGGTCGGTCGTGAGAAGAGCGTCAACGCGCTCAACGCCGCCGTCGCCGACGGCGGGCCGATCGCGCTCGTCACCCAGCGCCAGCCCGAGCAGGAGGACATCGAGTCCGCCTCGGAGCTGTACACCGTCGGGACGCTGGCCAAGATCGCCCAGGTCGTGCAGCTCCAGGACGGAACCGTCCGGGCGATCGTCCAGGGCCAGACCCGCCTCAAGCTGATCAACTTCGTGGCCAACGAGCCGTACCTCCGGGCCACGGTCGAGGAGCTCCACGACGACAGCGGCGCGAGCCTCGAGGTCCAGGCCCTGATGCGGACCGTCCAGGCCCAGATCGAGCAGTACGTCGCGAACGGCGCGCCGGTGCCGCCCGAGGCAGCCGTCGCGGCCCGGAACATCACCGAGCCCGGCCTCCTCGCCGACATGGTCGCGTACAGCCCGGACATGACGACCGAGCAGCGCCAGGAGCTGCTCGAGACGGTCGACGTCACCGAACGGCTCAAGGTCGTCAGCAACTTCCTCGCCCGCCAGATCGAGATCCTCGAGCTCAAGGGTCGAATCCAGTCCGAGGTCAAGTCCGAGATGGACAAGACCCAGCGCGAGTACATCCTGCGCGAGCAGCTCAAGGCGATCCAGCGCGAGCTCGGCGAGGACGATCCGCAGCAGGCCGAGATCAACGAGCTCCGCGACAAGGTCGAAGCCGCCGGCATGCCCGACGAGATCAAGGCACGGGCGATCAAGGAGGTCGACCGGATGAGCCGCATCCCGTCTGCATCACCGGAGGTCGGCGTGATCCGGACCTACGTGGACTGGCTCGTCGGGCTGCCCTGGAACGTCGCGACCGACGACCAGCTCGACATCAAGGTCGCCGCCAAGATCCTCGATGAGGACCACTATGGACTCGAGAAGATCAAGGAGCGGATCCTCGAGTACCTCGCGGTCCGCACCCTGGCCGAGGAGATCCGCAGCCCGATCCTCGCCTTCGTCGGCCCGCCCGGCGTCGGCAAGACGTCGCTCGGCAAGAGCATCGCCAAGGCGATGGGCCGCAAGTTCGTGCGGATGAGCCTCGGCGGCATCCACGACGAGGCGGAGATCCGCGGCCACCGCCGGACCTACATCGGGGCGCTGCCCGGTCGGATCATCCAGAACATCAAGACCGCGGGCTCCAACAACCCGGTCTTCATGCTCGACGAGGTCGACAAGATCGGGATGGACTTCCGGGGCGATCCGTCATCGGCCCTCCTCGAGGTCCTCGATCCCGAGCAGAACTTCAGCTTCCAGGACAACTATCTGGAGGTGCCGTTCGACCTGTCGAAGGTCCTCTTCGTGGCAACGGCCAACCTGCTCGACCCGATCCCGGCCGCCCTCCGCGACCGGATGGAGATCGTCCAGCTGCCCGGCTATACCGAGCAGGAGAAGATCGAGATCGGCAAGCGCTTCCTCATCCCCAAGCAGATGAAGAACCACGGCCTCCTCGACAAGCACATCGTGATCCCCGACGAGACGATGATCGAGCTCGTCCGCTCCTACACCCACGAGGCCGGCGTCCGGAACCTCGAGCGCGAGCTCGCGAACGTCATGCGCAAGGTCGCCCGGACCGTTGCCGAGGGCCGCAAGCGCAAGACGGTCATCGACCTGAAGCGTCTCGCCGAGTACCTCGGGCCGCCGCGCTACGAGTACGGCGAGCTCGAGGCCGAGGACCAGACGGGCTCGGCCACGGGTCTCGTCGTGACCGAGGTGGGCGGCGACGTCATCGCGATCGAGGTCACCAAGATGGAAGGCAAGGAGGACTTCATCCTCACCGGCCAGCTCGGCGACGTCATGCGCGAGTCGGCCCGGGCCGGACTGTCGTGGACGCGAGCCCACGCCACAGAGCTCGGGATCTCGCGAGAGACCTTCGAGAAGAACACCCTCCACATCCACGTTCCGGCCGGCGGCACTCCGAAGGACGGCCCATCAGCCGGCATCACGATGGCCCTCGCGATCGTCAGCGCCCTCACCGGCATCCCCGTCCGGAAGGACGTCGCCATGACCGGCGAGATCACCCTCCGCGGTCGGGTCCTCCCGATCGGCGGCCTGAAGTCGAAGATCCTGGCCGCCCACCTGGCCGGGGCGAGGATGGTGATCCTGCCGCGCAAGAACGAGAAGGACCTGCGCGACATCCCGGACGAGATCCGGAAGTCGATGAAGCTCATCCTCGTCGACAATATGGAGCAGGTTCTCGAAACGGCGCT
>JACDAH010000061.1 GCA_013695505.1 Chloroflexota bacterium
CCCCTGTGAACCGCGTGCCCGAGGCGAGCCGATCCCGGACGGCGACGAGCTCGGCGCGAACCTCCTGGATGCCCGCGCCGGTGATCCCCGACGCGGGCACGATCGCGAAGCCGGCGAGACTCGTCGCCGCCAGCAGTGCCCGGAGGTCGGCGACGGCGGCGGCGATCCGCTCGGGCGGGACGGCGTCGATCTTCGTCACGACGGCCAATCCATCGGCAATCCTGAGGGCATCGAGGAGCTCCAGATGCTCGCGGGTCTGGGCGCGAGGGCCGTCGTCGGCGGCCACCACGAGCATCGCGGCATCGATCTCGCCGGCGCCGACGAGCATGTTGCCCACGAGGCGGTCGTGACCGGGCACGTCGACGAAGTCCAGCTCGGTGCCGTCGTCGAGGGCCAGGTGGGCGTATCCGACGTCGATCGTCATGCCCCGTACCCGCTCCTCGGGCAGCCGGTCGGCGTCAATCCCCGTCAGTGCCCGCAGCAGGGTCGTCTTGCCGTGATCGATGTGGCCGGCCGTGCCGATCACGACGGTCATCGCGACGCCTTCGGCGGCTTCGTCAGGCCCCCAATCCGGCGGACGATCGTGCCGTCGTGGAACGGGGGCACGGTCCGGAGGTCGAGCACGATCGCGCCGTCGACGATGCGGGCGAGGATCCGGTCCGGGCCGGAGCGCAGGGCGGCGGCCGCGCGCATGGCTGAGGCGACGGGCACCGACACCCCGACCGATGGCAGCACCTGACCCGGCAGCGAACCGCCGCCGACGGGCGAGTCGACGTCCACCACGCTCAGGTCGGTTCGTCCGGCGACGCTCGCGGCCTGGCCCAGGATCCACTCGGCGCGGACGCGGAGTGGCTCGGCACCGAGGGCGATCATCTGCCAGATTGGGATGTCATCGACCGCGCGACCGGCGCGGTAGATCGCGAGGGTCGCGGCGACCCCGGCGAGGATCGCCTTGTCCGGACGGACCGCCCGGGCCAGCGGGTCGCGGCGGAGCCTCGCGACGAGATCGCGGCGACCGACGATCAGCCCGGCCTGCGGCCCGCCGATCAGCTTGTCGCCGCTGAACAGGACGAGGTCGGCCCCAAGGGCCAGCCGCTCGGCCGGGGTGGGCTCGTGGGCGAGGCCGAAGCTCGCGGTATCGAGCAGGGCGCCGGACCCGAGATCGTCGATCACGATGGCGCCGTGACGGTGGGCGATCTCGGCGACCTCCGCCAGATCGGCACTCTCGGCGAAGCCGCTGACCGCGAAGTTCGAGGGGTGGACGCGGAGCACGACCCGGGCCTGCCCGGCGGCGAGGGGCGGCTCGAAGTCGGCAGCGCGGGTCCGGTTCGTCGTTCCGACCTCGATCAACCGGACGCCGGCCCGGCCGAGCACCTCGGGAATTCGAACACCGCCGCCGATCTCGATGAGCTCGCCCCGCGACACGACGGCGGAGCCGCGCCGGCCCGCGAGGCCCACCGCCAGCGCGAGTGCCGCGGCATTGTTCGACACGACCACCGCGTCCTCGGCGCCCGTGAGCGCAACGAGGTGGTCCTCGGCCGCGCGGAACCGGGCGCCCCGCCGGCCGGTGGCCTCGTCGAGCTCGAGATAGCCGTACGAACGGCCGGCGGCCACTGCGGCAAGACGAGCCGCGCGCGGCCACGGCGCGCGACCGAGGTTCGTGTGGAGGAGGACTCCGGTGGCGTTGATGACGTGGGGCGGGATCGTGAGGAGGGGATCGTCCAGATCCGCGAGCCGATCCTCGACGGCCTCGGCGAGGTCGCCTTCCGGCGTCGGGGGCGCTCCGACGGCCAGCCGACGCCGCTCCTCGGCGAGCACGTCGCGGGCGAGGCCGGTCAGCGCGTCGGGCTCCGAGACCTCCACGCCGTTCGCAAGGACGATCGAGAGCAGGCGGTCGACGCTCGGCGGCCGCGCGGCCGGAACGTCAGTCACGATCGGGCACCCTCACGTCAACCTCCAGGGCTCGGTTCTGGCGGGAGCGCATGGGAGTCGAACCCACCACGCCGCGCCGAGCGCAGCGTCACCGGTGTTGAAGGTCGGCCCTACCCGTCCGTCATCGTCCGCAGACGTGCGCCCCGTGCTCAGGATAGGCCCGACTGCCCCTATTCCGTCCGCCGCCGTCGGTCCCGGTCCGGGCCGATGGTTGTAGATCTGGCTGTAGCGATCGCCGAGAGAGGGATCGGCGCGTCGCATATCGGACAGTCGCCGATGCGGTCATCCTCGAAGGTCGGATCGCAGCCGCCCAGACGTGCGGCGCGAACTGCGTCGGAATGACGCAGTTCAGCGGCTCGAACGAACCCTCGGCGACGACGGGAATGAGCGACCGGCCCCGGAGCTTCGGAAAGGAGCTACAGGGCCTGCCGCCGGAGACCGATCGGCCGCCGCGACGAGACTGCGCGACGTATCCCGTCGGGGCGCGGCGACACCTAGCACGGCCGCAGGGGCGGCGCTGACGGGACCGGCCGGACGGTCCGAGCCATGAGCGGCCCGATGAGTGTCGGTAGCCGCATGGCGGCCCTGTTTCGCCCGGATGACGTCAGGCCTCCGGATCCCCCGCTAGTCGAGCCGCCCGCGCTGACCACGGTCGGGCCGGATCTCACTAGTGTCATTGCGCCCCGTCCAGTTCAGTCCAGTCCAGTCCCGAAGGACTAGAGAGGACGGGACTACGGCCGTCGAGCCGATCGCGTCGAAGCCGCGCTCGACGGCCGTCGGAGAGACGAACGGCGCAACGGTGACCCCGGAAGAGGCGAACCGTGTTCGCGTGGCTCGCGAGGTGATGCGCAGCGGCAGATGGAGCGACGCGGCCGCCGAGGTTCACGGGCTACTGGGCCCCGGCTTCAGATGAGGCCGAAGGGATCTCGTGACGTGACGGCGACCAGCGACGTCCACGCGAGCCGACGACAAGGAGGAACCGACCATGACCGCTGACGTCGTCGCGACGATCGACCCGGCGATCCCCCGCGTGTCGATGGCCGAGTACCTCGAACTGCTCGCCGGGGGCGGGCTCCATCACCTCTGCGCCCGGTGCGGCCGATGCGACCTTTCCGGTGGTTGGTGCTCTTGGGGCAGAACGGCCCCCGATCAGTCTCGAAGGCCCGGCCCGGTCTGCGACTGAACCTTCGAGGCCCTGCCAAGGGAGCTTGCGAACGACGGAGCTCGAGCGGGGCGAGGTCGCGTGGACCGTGCAACCGGTCGGACGACAGATCGCATATAGGCATACCACCTCGCAAGGAATGGGCATACCGCCCGATGGCGGGCAGGCGGCGCCAAGGGACCGTACCTCCAGACGCCGATGAACGGCGCGAGACCACCGGCAACAGCCGGAAGAAGGAGAACTCAGATGTCACACACGATCAGCCCGACGAAGGTTTTGATGGCGGGCTTCTTGGCGTTCGCAACGTTCTTCGCCGTGGAGCCGGGCATGGTCCGGGCAGCCGGCCCGGGCGCCGCTGCGCCGGACCTCCGCAGCGGGGAACGGGCCATCGAACGCCTCGGCGACCGCCTCGCCGATGCCGCGAAGAAGATGCGGGTGTCCGAGCGCGAGCTCCGCCAGACGCTCCGCGACGACGCGACGCTCAAGGTCGACAGCAAGGCCCGACTGCTCTTCGTCGAGAAGGCTCCCGAGCGCAGCTCCATCTCGGCGAGTGCGCAGTGGCCAACCACGCCGCCGTACGCCACCAGCCAGACCTTCGCGCTCCATTCGCGGCCGAACGCGACCCTCAAGATCTACCTCGACTTCACGGGCCACACGACGGCCGGCACTCGCTGGAACCAGGAGTTCACCGGAGGCCGGGCGTTCACGACCCCAGCCTTCGACCTCGACGGCAGCCGGAGCACGCTGTCGAGCGATGAGCATGCCGCGATCCAGTTGACCTACCTCAGCGTCCGCGAGGACTTCGCCCCCTTCAACGTGGATGTCACCACGCAGGACCCGGGGCTCGGCGCACTCACCTACAGCGGCGCCGGTGACACGACTTGGGGCACGCGTGTCGTCATCGGCCCAAACACGTGGTACCCCTCCCAAGCGGGCGGCGTCGCCTACGTGGGGACCTTCGGCAGCAGCATCGACACCCCGGTCTACGTCTTCGCCAATGGCATCGTCAGCACCAAGTTCGTGGCCGAGGCCTCCAGCCACGAGACCGGCCACTCGCTGAACCTCACACACGACGGCACGACCGCCGGCGAGGAGTACTACGCCGGCCACGGTAGCTGGGCGCCGATCATGGGCAACAGCTACGGCCGACCGATCTCGCAGTGGAGCGCCGGTGAGTACACGGGCGCCAACAACCAGCAGAACGACCTGAACGTGCTCGGCTACTACCTCGGTTGGCTCAGCGACGACATCGCCGGAGGCACCGGTACGAGCGCGACCCTCCCGGTCGGCACCAACCGCTACGGCGTCATCAACTTCACGAACGACGTGGACGCCTTCAAGTTCAGCCTCGGCGCCAGCCGGAGCATCACGATCAGCACCTGGAACTCCACCGGGCCGGTGGATCCGAACCTCAACATGCGGCTCGTCCTGCGGAACTCGGCCGGGACCGTCCTCGCCACCTCGTCACCGACGGATAGCACGACGGCACGGATGACTGTGACCCTCGCGGCCGGGACCTACTACGCCTACGTCAAGGGCGTCGGCGAGGGCACCGCCTCGACGGGCTGGACTGCCTACGACTCGCTCGGCTTCTACGGGATCGTCCTCAACTGACCATGAGCGCCATGGCTCGGTGAGGAGCACCACCATCAGCGGCCCTGCGGCCGAGGCCTCGAGAGAGGCTTGGAAGCAGGGCCGCTTCTTCGTCTGCGCGGTTCGCGACGTCACCGTCCACGTGTCGTCGACCACGACCGCCGCACGACCATCACCGCCGCGTGCGGAAGTCCTACTCGAGGGAGTTCTCCCGGCGTGCCGACCCTGTAACACGTCGAAGGGTCGGCGGACGTCCGACCAGTGGCACCGAGACAGGCTCCGCGGCTCCGGTCGACGCCGACTGATGGCGTCGGCGCCACTGGATCCCCGGCCGGTCGGGGAGCGTCTCGCCGAGCTTTTCGCGACGAGCGAGCTACTGATCGCGGCCGATCCGAGCCCGAAAGCGGGGGACTTCACGCTCGGCGACGGGCGGGAAGGAGTCGCCGATCGTTAGTCAGTAGGTCGGAGTCAATCGCGAACGACAAGGAGATCAGCGTGAAGAGCATCAGCATTCAGGCCGCGATCGACGGCGAGCCCGTCGCGCCGCGCTGACGCGGAATAACGACACACGCTGTATCGGAAAGCTCCCATGCCACGCTCGATCTTGACGTCGCACCTTCGCCAGTGCCGCGCTCAGACGCGATCGGGCGCACGCTGCGGAGCGTTCGCGTCGTGGGCGGACGCTTCTCAGCGCTGCATCGTTCACGGCGGGGCCCGGGGCGGCCGGCAGCCGGCGTGTGTCTGTGTCGCCCTACGGCTACCCCCATCGGCCGGGCTCGGGGCTGTGTCGCTGGCCGGAAGTCCCCGACTCGGGGCAGAGGCTCCCGGCCGGTCGGCATCCCCACGGCTACATCCGACCGGAGCGGCGCCCGTGGCCGTCATCCCGGCCGCGTCAGGTGACTCGGGCTCCCCGGGTCACGCCCATGACGCCGGACGAGATCGAGGCGCTGAAGTGGCGGATCAGCGATGCACTCGACAAGGAGCTAGAACCAGGAACCAACCGCCGGACGTTTGGACGACCGGGCCGACGTGCGCCTATTGCCGGGGGAGCATCCCGGCCCGGCGACGGGTCTGTGATCGGTGCCGGATCTCGAAGGGCTCGAAGACGGTGCAGCAATGGCTCGGCGAGATCGTCAAGAAACGATCGAAGGTCCTGATCGGACGTCGAGTCGCGAACGACACGGAAACCCGAGACCGGTGGTCGTCCTGATCGCGGGCCGCGGCGTGGTCAGGTGGAACGCGAACGGCGTCCGCCGGGCGCACTCGTTCAGGTCCTCGAAGGCGGCTCGTCAGAGCTTCCGGCAGGCGGTCGACCGGGCCGCGGCGACCGCGAGATCGACGGCGCCGAACGACGTTTCGCTGAAGCTCGTCGAGGCGTTCCCGACGGCCGAGATCCGGGCGCATGACTCGCTCGGCGCCCGGATACGTCACTTGTCAGATGACAAGTCAGAACCGGCGACCGTCGTGAACCGATCGTGAAGGCGCTCGTCGTGTCGAGGGGCCGGCCGGCAGCGGCGAAGTGCGTCCCGTGACGGCCGGCAAGCGGCCGAGGACACGCCCGGCTTCGGCTCCTAGCGCTCGGTAGCTGCACGGGTCCGGGTCGACGCTGGCGGGCTTCCTAGAGTCGATCCGGAGCTTCTGCGGTGCCCGGCCCACACATGGGACAGTCGAGATGTCTCGACTACTTCGGGAAGGCGTTGATCTTCGCGGGGCCGAGCGGGCTCTTCGTCGTCGGCGACCCGAGCGGGCGCCCCTTCAGGGCACCGATCGCGACGATCTTCTGAGCGTCAGTCGCCTTCGTGACCTTCAGCTTCGCCGGGGTATGAACGCGGAGGGTGTGTGTCGCTGTCATGCCCGGGAGCCTAAGACGGCCGCCTGCGATCGTCGAGTTTCGGCCGTGTCGGCCAGTAGGCGTCGACGTCCCCGCCGTGCTCGCGGTGCTCTTCCCGCCCGGCGCAGCATGGGAAGCCGCAGACATGGCAATGCGCCTTCTGCCGGTCGCCGGGCGGCGGCGGCTTCTCGACGTCGGGATCGCGCCCCTTCGTCGGGTCGTAGCTAAGCCCGGATCCACCGATCCACCTCGCCTGAGCGGCGCAGAAGCGACGAATCAGGTGCCCTTCTGAACTGGGAAGATGGCGTTGAGAAGACCCATCGACCCGGAACAGAGGAGCACCTGATTGAT
>JACDAH010000062.1 GCA_013695505.1 Chloroflexota bacterium
ACCCAGCCGGCGCGATCGACCACGCCCGCCCGTTCCACGACGCCCGGCAGCTGGCTCCCGAGCGCGGCCGAAAGTGCCGGCACGATCCTGGTCATCGCCTCGGCATAGGCCGGTTCCGCGGCCCGGAGCTCGGCCGAGTCGAGCGTGCCCGGCGATCCGCGTAGGCGCCCGATCGCGATCCGCTCGACCTCCGGCCAGTCGACAAGGCCGCGACGGGCGGCGCGCTCGGCATGACGACCGGCGACGGTCGCAGCGGCGCCCAACGCCGATCCGATCAGCAGCCCGGCCTGCCAGACCCGGTCCTCGCGCCACGACGGACGCCGACCGGAGCGATCCGCACGACCTGTCATCGGGCCCCGACCGCCAACTCGACCGCCTCGACCTCGGGGAAGGCCGAGCCGAACAGCCGGCCCGCAAGGTCGTGGAAGGTGCCGGCATCGCCGGTCGTCAACTGGCGATGGACGGCGGCCGCGGTCCGTTCGGCCTCGAGCCCGTTGATGTCCAGCAGCTCGGCCAGCGCCGAGGCCGTCGCGGTCGCGGAATCGACTATCGCGATCCGCTCGCCGACCTGGGCCTCGATGATCGCGCGAAGCAACGGGTAGTGGGTGCAACCGAGCAGCAGCGTATCGATGGTGGCGCCGGGTGGTCGCGGGAAGATCGACTCGCCGACGGCATCGCGCTCGCCGAGCAACGGCGCGAGGGCGTCGGCGACGGCCGCCTCGGCCACGGATCCCGAGAGCTCGCCGGCCTCGACCAGCGGGACGAGCGCGGGCGTAGCGTGCTCGTAGACCTCGACCGCGGGGTTCTCATCCTTGATCGCGTTGAAATAGGCGTGCGAACGAACCGTTGCCGGCGTGGCGATCACGCCGACCCGCCGATTGCGGGTCGTGAGTGATGCGGTCACCGCCCCGGGCCGGACGACGCCGAGGATCGGCAGGTCGTAGCGCCGCCGGAAGTCGCCGAGGGCGACCGCCGTCGAGGTGTTGCAGGCGACGACGATGGCCTTGACATCGCGGGCGGCCAGCTCGTCGAGCGACTCGATCGAAAAGGCCCGGACTTCGTCGTCCGAACGGACGCCGTACGGAGCCCGGAGATTGTCGCCGAGATAGATCGTCGATTCGGCCGGCGACCGGCGGACGATCTCGCGGAGGACCGTCAGCCCGCCGACTCCGGAGTCGAAGACGCCGATCGAACGCGGGTCGGACATGGGGCCCTAGCGCCTGCCGGCCGCCGCGGGTCGGATGATCCCGCTCGCCGCCAGGAGCTCGGCCGCCACGCGATGGAGGTCCTGGCTGATCGCTGCCGACGGGTTGGCGAGGACGAATGGAACGCCCTCGTTGTTCGACTGGACGACGAGCAGGCCGTCCGAGACGACCCGGTGCTCCGGCACCCGGCCGATGGCTCGTTCGAGATCGACTGGTTCGATCCCGCCAGGCGAGTCGGCCCGGTTCACGAGGTAGCGGACCTTCGACGCCGGATAGCCGATCATCCGGAACGCGTCCGCGACGGCGATCGTGTTGTGAATGGTGGTCGAATCGTAGGTGACGATCTCGACGATCGTGTCGGACAGATCGAGAAACGACAGGTTGATGTCGTTGAGAGCGGACGACATGTCGATCACGATCGAGCCATACACGCGGCGCAGGAGTGACAGGATCTTGTCGAGGTCGCGGGCGGTCACCATCTCGGCCATCTCGACCCGCGGTGGGGCGAGCAGGATGTCGATCCCGGACGGATCGCGCCAGAGGACGTCCTGGAGGTCGGACTCGGCGACGCGGTCGGTGGGCAAGTCGAGGATCGACGGCGCGTCGACCGGCACCTTGAGCAGCGAGCGCAGGTCGCCGAACTGGAGGCTGCCGTCGATGAGGACCGTCCGCTGGTCGGCCTGGCCGAGCGCGACGGCGAGGTTGAAGGCGATCGTCGTCTTGCCGACGCCGCCCTTCGGGGCGAAGACCGAGTAGATCCGCGACGAGCCGGTCGTGGAGATCGTGGCGAAGTCCTTGCGGACCTGGACGATCCGGTTCATCAGGTCGAACCCGGAAAACGGCATCGCCAGGACGCCGTGGATGCCCTTGGCGACGTCGATGACGACGGGGTTCTGGGGAACCGTCAGGACGATGACCGGGACCCCCAGCCCGGACGCTGCGAGCTGCTCCGCGAGGACCAGGCCCTTGATCCGGCCCTGGAGCAGGGCGTCGACGAGGACGACATCCGGCCGCAGCTGCTGGACCTGGGCGAGGACCTTGCTGCCGTCGCTCAGGACGTCCAGCAGCTTGACCGTCGACTGCGAATTCAGGAGTCCGCGGATGTACTGCGCCACCTGCGGGACGTCCTCGACGAGGAGGAGGCGCGTCTGGTCACTCGATGCCATCGTTGCGAGTGTAGCAAGCCAGCCGGGCCGGGCATCCGACCCGGAAGTCCCGGCCTCCCTTCGTCGCTCGACGCCACCGGCCGGCGGACGGGCGGGGGTCAGGGCCGGCGGGCGATCAGGACGGCTCGCTCGCTGCCGGGTCCGATCGGCTCGAGGTCGTAGTCGCCGCCCATCCGTTCGATCTCGAGCCCGGCATCCTCGGCCATCGACGCGAGCTCATCAGCGCCGACCAGGCGCAGGGCGTCGCGGCGGATCCAGCGGACGGGCGTCCCGCCGGGCGGTCCCTCCTCGTAGATCGCCGTCAGGTCGACGACGGCGGTCGTCTGGTCGTAGCGGGCGGTCGCGACCTTGGTGACCTCGTGACGGGTCTCGGGCTCGAGACGCTCGTACTCGAAGATCAACCGGCCGTCGAAGCGGGCAAGATCCGCCGGTTCCGGGAGCCAGACGTCGACGGCAGCGAGGCCGCCCGGGGCGAGGTGCCGGGCGATCGTGCGGAACGCCGACCGCTGGGCGTCGCGGGTCGCGAGTAGGAACAGAGAGTTCAGGGCGATGAGCGCGAGCCGGTACGTGCCGGCCCCGGGCAGGTCGAGATCGAGGAGATCCGCCTCGACGAGCTCCAGCCCGGCGATCCGGCGATCGGCGACGCGAGCCCGGGCGTAGGCGCGCTCGAGCATCGCCGGGTCGAGATCGACCGCGGTGACGTCATGTCCGGAAACGGCCAGTGGCACGGCGAGCCGGCCCGTGCCGGCCGCCAGCTCGAGGATCGGGCCGCCCGTCCGGGTTGCCAGCGCGAGGTACAGGTCGAGATCGCCGGGATCATCGACCAGATCGAGGTCGTACAGCCGGGCGAGAGCGCGGGCGGTCGCCGTCGGCTCGGTCGCCTTCGGCTCGGTCACCGTCGGCTCCGAGTCCGAGACCGACCCGGTGGTCGCTCGACCAGCCGTCATCCGGCTCCGGCGCCGTCGGCGGGTCGCGTCGCGGGACCGTCGAACCGGACCGTCTGCCCGTCGCGACGTTTCACGGCCAGGGCACTGATCGCCTCGAGCGCCGCACGGTTGGCGATCATCGAGGTCGTCTCGGCATGGTCGTACGGCGGCGAGACCTCCACGATGTCCATGCCGGCCAGATCCACCTGTCCCACGATCCGACGGATCGCCCGGAGAAGCTCGCGGCTCATGAAGCCGCCCGGCTCCGGCGTGCCGGTTCCCGGCGCGAGGCCGGGATCGACGACATCGATGTCGAGGCTGAGGTAGATCGAATCCGGTCCGTCGAGCGCCTCGGCGATCGCATCGTCGATCACCGCCTCCGCGCCGCGCTCCTCGACCTCCGTCATGAAGTGGTAGCGCAGGCCGTGCTCCTTCATCCACTCGAAGGTCGCGACGGGCGGCCAGTAGCCGCGCAGCCCGACCTGGATGAAGTTCCGGCCGGCGACTGCGCCCGACTCGATCAGCCGCCGCATCGGCGTGCCGTGCCCGGCGAGGACGCCCCAGTCATCGTTGGCGGTGTCCGCGTGGGCATCGAAGTGGACGATCCCGATGCTGCCCGGCCGGCGGACCTCGGCGACGGCCGTGGCGCTCGGCCACGTGATCGAGTGGTCGCCACCGAGCACGATCGGGATCGCCCCGGTTGCCGCCACCTCGCGGACCTTGCGGTGGATCAGGGCGTGGCCACGCTCGATCCACGCCGGCACGATGTTCGCGTCGCCGGCGTCAACGACCTTGAGGATCTCGAACGGCTCGACCCCGAGCTGGAGCGAGTTGATCGAGCCCGAGGTGTAGTTCGCCTCGCGGATCGCCCGGGGCCCGAAACGCGCTCCGGGCCGGTGGCTCACCGCGTCGTCGAACGGGGCACCGATGATCGCGACGTCGACGGCCTGTGCCCGGAGCTCTGCGGGATCCGTGATCCACGGCAGATTCATGAACGTCGTCGGCCCGACATAGGTCGGCAGGTCGAAGTCCGTGAAGACTTCCCAGTCCTGGTCCCAGCCGTTGAGGCGGGCGTAGTCGACGGCCGACGCGGGATCGGGTCGGGCTTGGTGGGGGCGCTCGGCCACGTGCTCCTCCGGGGAGACGAACGCGCTACTCCCTGCGGAGAGCGGGCGCGGGGTGACGTCTCGCTGGGGGCGCCGCCGGTTCACCAAGCGTCCAGCGGGGCGCGCCGCGGCCATCCTAGCACCGCCTCTCCTCCCTCCCGACCGGCAGGACAGCACGTCGGCATCGCCCGGCCGTGCAACGACATGCGCTCACGGCCGTCCGGACGGGTGGGGCTCCGTCCCGGCGCGCGGGCGCCGATCGCCAACGCAGCGGACCGTCCGGAGGCGCGCCTGCCTCGGTCGGTGTTGCTAGCCCGGCGTTCCCGAGTCGCCGCGGAAATCGCGCCACGCCGCGGCAACCAGCTCCGGATCGGCGAACAGCTCGTACGCGGTCTGGGCGACCAGGGCCGCGGCCAGAACGGTCGTGTTATCCGCGGCGGGTGTCGCGGCGGCGTCGCGGAACAGGATCGAGTGACCGGGAGTGCCCTCCGGAGCGATCGCGAGCTCGGGGTGGATCGTCGGGCAGACCCAGCTCACGTTGCCCATGTCGGTGCTGCCGGAGCTCGGGTCCGCTCCCTGGTCGACGATCCCGTAGGCAGCGGCATTCGCTACCCAGCGCGCCTCGAGCGACTCGTTGACATGCATCGTCATCGCCCCCCCGCTGAACGTGACCTCGGCGGTGGTATCGGTGGCCAGGGCGGCACCCTCGACGAGGGCACGGAAGCGGGTCTTCATCGATTCGTACTCAGCCTGGTCCGGGCTGCGCAGCATGAACCAAGCCCGGGTCCGATCCGGGATGATGTTCGCCGCCGTCCCACCCTCCTGGATGATCCCGTGGACCCGGGCGTGGGTCGGCAGCTGCTGGCGCCAGAGCCCGACCGAGCTGAAGAGCAGGATCATCGCGTCGAGCGCATTCTTGCCCCGCCATGGATCGGCCGCGGCGTGAGCCTGAAGCCCGCGGAAGACGATCTCGACATCCTCGGACGCGAGCGGCTGCGATGCCACGTGGCTCCGGTCGCATGGGTGGAAGAGGAGGGCCGCATCGAGCCCCTCGAAGAGTCCCTCGGCGATCATGATCGCCTTGCCGCTTCCCCGCTCCTCGGCCGGCGTGCCGAGGAAGACGATCTCGCCGGGAAGCTCCTCCGCGATGGCCGCCAGGGCGATCGCGGCACCGACCCCGGAACCGGCCATCGTGTTGTGGCCGCAGCCGTGGCCGAGCCCAGGCAGGGCGTCGTACTCGGCGAGGATCCCGATTCGTGGCGATGCCCCACCCCGACCGCCGGGCAGGGTGGCCCGGATCGCCGTCGCCAGGCTGCCGGCGGGATGCTCGACGGCAAAGCCGTGGCGGCGCAGCACGGTCGCGATGTCGGCGGCGGCGTTGACCTCCTCGAAGGCTGGCTCGGGATCCGCGTGGATCCGGTGCGACAGCCCGAGGATCTCGTCGCGCGCTTCGTCGACAACCGCCGAGAGACGTGCCTTCGCCTCCGCGAACGGTGCGGCGGGCGCGATCGGGGCGAGCGGGCCGGTCGGGGCGGCGCTGGCCGGGATCGGGGACGTGTCTGGCGAAGCTGGTGCCTGGGACCCAGCTGCCGGGCCGCCGCCCACCTGCGGTTCGATCGTCGAATGGTTCACGCGACCTCCTGAAACAGACCTGCGGCCTGCGTCGGGTCAGCGCTCGACGGACAGGACGGCCTCGGCAAGGAAGACGAGGGCAATGATGAACAGGGCGAGGGCCGGGGCGAAGAGCCCCTGCAGGCGAAGGATCACGAAGACGACGGTCACGAGGGCCGCCCAGCCGCCCCGACGGACGGCCCGCGTCCAGTCGCCACGATAGGCGATCTGGCGATGTCGGGCGAAGATCGCCAGCCAGAACAGGGGCACGAGCGTCAGGCCGATCGCCAGCCCGATCAGGAGCGCACCGACATAGCCCGCGGCGGGATCGATGCGCGGATCGCGGGTCGTCAGGACGAGCGTGACCAGGATCCAGACGACGCCCGCCGCGGCCAAGAATCCAAGGTTGGTGAGTCGGTCGCGCGCTTCCATCACGAGGGAGTCTAGGTGTAGGGCGTGGCTTCGAGCGCCCGGATCAGTCTCGAGGTCGGACGACGTCCCGTCGGTGGCCGTCACCTGACCAGAGTCCGCTCAGCCGACGGTCTCACCGCGCGGACGAGCTCCTCGTGGCGAACGGGCTTGAGCAGGACCTCGTCGACGATTGAGGGGTGCCGCCGGGCGGCCTCGGCGCGCTCGGAATCGCCGGTCGTCATCACGATTCGGACGGTCGGTCGCAAAGCGAGCAGCCGGGCCGCCAGCTCGATCCCGCTCATCCCGGCATCTCGATGGCCGTGACGACCACGGCCGGCCGAAGGCGATCCTCGACGACGAGACGGAGCGCCTCGCGCCCGCCCGCGGCCACCGCAACCACCACGCCGGCGAGCGTCAGAGCGCGGGCGATGTCCGCCCGGATCAGGGCCTCGTCATCGACGACGAGCGCGACGACATCGCCGATCTCGCCTGTCGGCGTCGAGGTGGCGGGATCACCCGCCTGGTCGGTGGCCATCAGCGATCTGGTCCTCCGTGCCCGAGAAGGATCGTTGGCCCCGCCGACCTGGCGGGCGGTGCATGCTCGCACCGTGGTCCGCCCGGGCCAATTGGGCGAATGACCTATCGGGCCGCCGCCGGCCTCGGCGGGCCTATCGGGGCCCCGAGATGGGACTCGAGCTCGTCCAGGCCTCGCAGCTCGAGATCCGCGGCGATCGAGGAATCCCGTTCGCCCGAGGGCAGCGGCGAATCGTCCGGCCGGCTGGAGATCCAGGCCGTCCGCCAGCCTGCGTCATGAGCGCCGACGACATCGGCCGCCCAGTCGTCGCCGACGTGGAGGATTGCGGACGGCTCGGGGCTGCCGAGCGCGAGCCGGGCGGCCTCGAAGATCGCCGGGCGCGGCTTGATCGTGCCCACGCGCTGGCTCACCACGATCGCCCGGAGATACGGCATCCAGCCGCGCGCCTCCGCGTACTGATCGATGGTCGCGGCCAGCGGCCAGTTCGACACGATCGCGAGGCCGCGGTCCCGCGCGAGCCGGGCGAGCAGGTCCCCGACGCCGGGCGTCTCGGGCAAAGCGTCAACGAACGCCCGGCTGTAGGTCTCGACGGCCCAGTCGATGACAGCGGGCTCCGCGTGGCCGGCGGTCAGCGCGTCGTCCCAGCGCTCATCCCGTGCCGGAGCTGCCACGCCCCGAAGCCGGGCGAAGACCCGGAGCAGTCGCTCCGCCAGGTCGACCTCCCGGAACTGCGGGACGTCCTCCCGGAACTGCCGCTCGCGCTCCTCGGCCCAGGTGGCCAGGAAGCTGGTCCGGTCGAATTCGGGGAAGCGTGTGCAGATGGCGTCGGCGGTGTGCCCGACGACGCCACCGAGCGCCGCCCGGCTGACCGGCACGAGCGTGTTGCCAAAGTCGAAGGTGATCGCCGCGATGCCCTCGAGCACTGCCGTCACGTCGCGACACTCGACGGGCAGATCGCCCGGAACGGGCACCACGAGCATGTCGAGCGATCCGGGGTCGGCGTGAAGTCGCGGGCCCGGATGCCCGCCGCCGCCCGCTCGATCTTCGCCCGGCCCTTGGCGAGCCGCTTCGGATCGACGTCGATCCTGCCGCTGACCGCGGTGTCGAGAAAGTGGAGCTGGACGGCGTCCGGGAGCCGGCCCGTGACCGCCTCGTAGCCCATCGCGTAGATCTGGAGCTGGAGCGACTCGCGGGCGCGCTGACGGGCTTTCACCGGGTCGCTGACGTCGCTCGTCTTGTAGTCGGTGATCGTGACGCGCTCGCGTCCTGTCAGCTCGAACGTCGGCGCCGCGGTGTCCGCGTGGGGCGCCGTCATCCCGTCCGTGCTGGCCACGAGCGCGGCCGACGGACTCGGCTGGTCCGCGGGCTCGATGTCGACTCGATCCCAGCGGCCGCGGATCCGGTCGCCTCCGAGCGAGAAGCTGAACTCGCGCTCGACATACGCCGGGATCACCGCCCCCGGCTCGAGCTGGGCGGCCCGGAATCGGCGGAGCGTGTCGCGTCCGGCGACCAGGCGGGCGTCCTCGTGGTCGCGCGATACGAACCCCTCGTTCGTCCACGCGGCGTCGAACGCGGTGAAGAGCTGCTCCTCGGTCATGACCTCGCCGCGGGCGTGTCGGCGGTGGAACTCCTGGACCGCCCGATGGAGCGCCGAGCCGTAGATCATCGCGTGATGTGGCGGCGTCGGCACACGGACGACGTGCCCGAGCTTGTACTTCAGGGGGCAGCTCAGGTAGGCGTCGATCGCCGAGAAGGACAGGGTCAACGGCTCGCCGTTCGGCTCGCGCTCGGCGGCGAGTCGCACCGCCGCGGGCGCCGGGTTGGCCGCCTCGATCCGCTCGAGCGCGCCGGCCGGACGGGCAACGGGGTCGACCGCCGTCGGCGGCAGGTCGAGCGCCTCGAGCACGAACGGCGACAGCCGTCGCACGCCGACCCCGCCGTAGTCGAGGGCGTGAGAG
>JACDAH010000066.1 GCA_013695505.1 Chloroflexota bacterium
ATCACCGTTGGCACGTTCGTCGCCAACGTGATGAATCGGCATCCGGCGGTCCTCGCCCGGCTGGCGTCGACGCTCCAGATCGCGAGCGGCGGTCGGTTCGTCCTCGGGATCGGGATCGGCGGCCACCCGAAGGAGCACGCGGCGTACGGAATGCCGTTCCCGGACGCGAAGGAGCGGGTCGCCCGGCTCGAGGAGGCGGTCGCGGTGATCCGCGCACTCTGGAGCGGCGGCCCGGTGACGCGGGAGTCGCCGTACTACCCGCTGACGGACGCGGTCGCCTTCCCCGTGCCGCAGCCGCCGTCGCCGATCATCCTCGGTGGCGAGACGCCCGCCGGGGCGCGACTGGCCGGGCGGATCGGCGACGGCTGGTCGACGTTCGACAACAACTTCGTCCAGAATCTGCCGCTCTATCTCGAGGCTCTCGAGGCCGCGGGCCGGGCTCGTTCGGCGCAGCGCGTCCTCGTCGGATTCCAGGGCGACTGGCTCGGCGACGCCGACATCGCCGAGACCGAGTGGGTTCGCGAGCCGCGGGCCGCCTGGCAGCGCTGGCAGGAGCACGGGGCCGACGGTGCGATCCTGTTGGCCCGCACGACCGCCGACGTCGACTCCCTCGTCGAGGCCGTCGCACGCTGGTAGCCGCGGCGCGCCCGTCGGGTTCGGGCCTGAGGATCTGGCCCGGGCAGCCGCGATCCATGGCACCATCGAGCGTGCCATGACCCTCCCCGCCAGCCCCGTCCGAGCCGACACCCATCCCTGCGCCCGCTGCGGCGCGCCGGTCGCGCTGGATCTCGGCCTGTGCGAGCGCTGCAATCCTCTCGGGCTCAAGGACAGCGCCAGCTCGCAGGTCCACGGAACGGTGTTCCTGGCGGTCGGAGCGGCCGTCGCCGGGCTGGCCATCGCCGCCCATCTCGCGGTCGCGGGGATCGGGCCGTTCTCCGCGAAGGTGACCGCGATGCGGCCCGCCGCCACCGCCGGATCGCTCGTCGCCACGATCGAGGTCCGCAACGAGGGCAATACGACCGGCAGCGCCACGTGCCGCCTGACCGACCCGACCGACCCGTCGGTCGTCCACTCGACCGTCGCCTACAGCCCGCGGGTCCCGGGCGGCGCGACCGTCACCTTCGACCAGGAGGTCGCCTACGGCAGCGCCGACCAGCTCCTGGCCGTGGCCTGCACGGGCCCGTGACCGGGGGCTCGGCCTGGGCGGCTGAGCAGGCATTCGCGATCGAGACGGCGGCCGCCGCGGGGGCGATCCTCATGGACCGCTACGAGCGGCTCGAGCAGATCGATCACAAGAGCGCCCGTGATGTCGTGACCGAGGCCGACCACCTGTCCGAGGAGCTCGTGATCGCGGCGATCCGGGACCGGTTCCCGGGAGACGCGATCCTCGCCGAGGAATCCGGTGCCCACCCGGCCGCGTCCCTGCCGGTCAACGGCCGGATCTGGGTCATCGACCCGCTCGACGGCACCGTCAACTACGCCAACGGCCTGCCCGTGTTCTGCGTTTCCATCGGTGTCGTGGTCAATGGCTGGCCGGTCGCCGGCGCCGTCTTCGACCCGACGCGAGCCGAGACCTTTGCGGCCACGGCCGACGGGCCCGCCACGCTCAACGGCCGGGTCATCCGCGCCTCGTCCAAGGAGAAGCTGTCTGACGGCGTGATCTCCCTGTCGCTCGCCGGGCGCTCGGTCGCGACCCGCGCGCGCGCCATCCGCAAGGAGATCCGGATCGCGCGGTCGATGGGCTCGGCGGCCCTCGGCATTGCCTACGTCGCCAACGGCCGGTTCGATGCGTTCGTCCAGGAATCCGGGCTGTCGGCCTGGGACGTGGCGGCGGCCGGTCTGATCGCGGAGAGGGCCGGCGCGACGGTCACCGCGTTCGACGGCTCGGCCTGGTACGACCCGGGCAGGGGATCGAGCGCGGCCGGCTCGATTGCCGGACCGGCGGCGTTCCACGCCCGGTTGCTCGCGCTCGCGAACCAGCGCCAGGGTCGCGGGCCCTGGCCCGGGCAGCCCGGCTAGGCCTGGTCTGGCCCGGACCGACCCGGGCTATTCTCCGAGCCAGCGGTGCGGTCGCGTGCGGAGCCGAGCCAGGCCCCACAGATCGCAGAAGGCCTCCCACGTCGCCCGAGGCGTGCCGCGCCACTCGAGCTCGGCGGCGGACTTCTGGGGGAGGGGAGCGTCGAGCCGGAGCCGGGCCAGCGTCCGGTACAGGATCGCCTCCTCGTGGTGTTCGCCCAGCACGGCGGCGAGGCGAACGGCGCCGCTCACGCCCTTGACGTCCCACTCACTCGCCTTGGCCGGGATATCGTCGATCGAGCCGTACCGGCGGAGGACCGCGGCCGCCGACTTCGCGCCCCAGCCGGGCAGGCCCGGGAAGCCGTCCGCCGTGTCGCCGACGAGGGCGAGCCAGTCGGGGATCGAGGCCGGCTCGACGCCCCACTTCTCGAGCACGCCGGTCCGGTCGTAGGTGATCCCGCGACGCCGGTCGCGCAGGACGATGCGATCCTCGACGACGAGCTGGGCCATGTCCTTGTCCGGGGTGCAGATCAGGATCTTGTCGACGGCCTTTTCCGCTCCGAACCGGACCGCAGCCGCGCCGATCGCGTCGTCCGCCTCGAACTCGACCATCGGCCACAGAATGACGCCGAGGGCCTCGATCGCGTCCTCGGCGATCGGGAACTGGGCGAGAAGCTCGGGGTCCATGCCGGCGGACGACTTGTAGCCCGGAAACAGGTCGTTACGAAACGACTCGATCACCCGGTCCGTGGCGGCGCCGACGTGGGTCGCGCCCTCCTCGCGGAGGAGGTAGAGCAGTTGGTCGCACAGACCCGAGACACCGGACAGGACGGCACCGTCGGTCCCGCGGACGGCCGGGCGCGGCGCATAGTGGGCGCGGAACAGCTCGTAGGTCGCGTCGACGAGGTGGATCTGCACGTTGAATGGCCGCCTTCGCTCAGCGCATCCGGGTCGACCATGAGTGGATCCCGGCCGCGGTCATCTCCTCGAGCGCCCGCTGCTCGTCGCCGCGGTTCAGCTCGACCGGTCGCATCGCGTCGAGGAGGATGGCGGTCTCGAAGCCGAGCCGGGCCGCGTCCAGCGCCGTCGCCTTGACGCAGTAATCGGTCGCGAGGCCGCAGATGACGAGCCGCTCGATCGCCGCGTCCCGCAGGACGCCTGCGAGCTCGGTCGGCGTGGTCTGGCCGGTCGTCGGGTCGCGCATCGTGAAGCCCGAGTAGCCGTCCTCGCCACTGGCGCCCTTGTGGACCCGGTGCGCGGTGGTGGCCGCCTCGGCGTCGACGTCGGGATGGAGCTCGGCGCCCCATGTGCCTGCGACGCAATGGACCGGCCATGGGCCACCGTCGTTCGCGAAGTGGGGCGTCGACTCGGGATGCCAGTCCTGGGTGAAGACGATCGTCGCCTCGTTGGCGCGGGCCATCGCGATCTCGGCGTTGATGATCGGGACGAGATTCCCGCCCCCGTGGACGGCCAGGCTGCCCGCCGGGTCGGCGAAGTCGTTCTGAAGATCGACGATGACGAGAGCTGTCCCGCGGTCGTAGCGCTGCATCCGGTAACGCTAGCAAACGGTCGCCCGGACAGCGACGACGGCGCC
>JACDAH010000093.1 GCA_013695505.1 Chloroflexota bacterium
CAACAAGGAGCGCCGCAATGGCGTCCCGGACGACGGCCGGCTTTAGACGTCAGCGCCCCCTGGCGGCGGTGTCGGCCGCTCGCGGCGTCGGTTGTGGCGCCGCCCAGCGGCTTCCTCGGGCGCGACCGGCTGCGGCGCCGGCGGCACGACCGGCAGAGGCGCGTCCTCGACCATCCCCGCCCGGATGATCCGCTGCAGCTCGACGTCGAGGAGCGGATCGGTCTCGAGCTGGCGATAGGCCGCCAGGCGCCGGTTCACCTCGTCGACGGCGCGTTCGTCGATCTCCTTTGCGCCGGCCCGCGTCCAGGCCTCGCGGTTGTCGCGATCGATCAGAGTCGCGGGCAGGTGCAGCTCGTGCGGCCAGTGCTCCGTGGTGTGGGGGGCCATGATCAGGTGCTGGTCGGCCATCAGCTGGTCGACGAGCTCGTGGACGGGCAGGTCGTTCAGCTCGCGAACCTCCCGGACGAAATGGAGGACCTGTCCGCACATGGCGTCGTCATAGACGAGCTTGGGCAGAGAGAACACGAGCAGGAAGTCGAGCATGCCGGGACCGCTCACGCTGTTCACGCCGGCGAGCGCCGCGAGGAGCGCCGAACCGAATGTCTCCGCGCCGGCCTGGGCATCGAGCGTCTTGGCGTCCGACAGCGCCATGTACGACTGGGTCGGCAGCCCGAGCGACTTCGCGACCGCGACGTACGCGACGTCGAGCTGGAGCGCCTCGATCGCCGCCATCGGCGACGACGCGATCTTCATGTGGAACGTCGCGGGCGCCCCACCGAAGAGGACCGGCGCGCCCGGCCGGATCACCTGGGCCATGGTGATCCCGGCGAGGACGTCGATGGTGTGGAACACGGTCGCCCCGACGAGGGTGACCGGCGCGATGAGGCCCATCAGGGTGACGGGCACGATCTCGACCGGGATCCCCGCCTCGACGCAGTCGATCAGGTTCTGGCAGGAGTCTTCGGAGTAGCGGAAGTTGCCGGTCGCGGTGATCGTGAAGATCGACATCGGGCGGACTCGCAGGTCGTCGCCGCCGTCCCGGAACAGCGCCATCATCTCGGCCATGGCGGGGACCCCGTGCTCGGTGAAGGCCCCGGAGACGACCGGCTTGGTCGAGTTCGTCAGGCACAGGTAGAGCCGCCAGGCGTCCGAGACCTGGGGCTCGATGTCGCCGGTCGAGAACGCCGTCGCGAGATATGGAATGTTGGCGAGGCCGTCGCCGAGGCGGACGTACTCGGCGAAGTCGAGCGACGTTGCCTGTCGCGCCTCGCCGGTCCGGTGGTCGAGGACCTTGAGCCCGCTCGAGCCCGGGATGAAGTGGACACGCTCGCCGCCGATGTCGGCCCGCGCGTCGCCAGCTCGGTCGTACAGCTTGAACGAGGCCGGCGACGACGCGATCGCCGCCTCGACGATCGCCCGCGGAAAGAGGATCCGGCCGTCCGCGCGCTGGGGGAGACCGGCCTCGATCAGCCGCCGCCGCATCTCCGCCCCGCGCACCTCGAAGCCGTGCTCCTCGAGCACCCGCTTCGCCTCGTCGACGATCCGTCCGATCAGCTCGGGCTCGAGGATGTTCAGGCTGGGTCGCATCGCCGCTCCATCATGCCGGACCGGTGGTGGGGGCGGAGCTCCGCTCGTGCCCGATCGGTTGCGCGCGATGAGTCGGAGGCCCGGCTACCCAAAATGGATCGCGGATCGCTGTTCGGCTCCCTCGCGATACCGCTGACGGCTCATCCGGATCTCGCGACGCCCTAAGCACGTCGCTGGGGTTGTGTCATTGACCAAGCCGGGCCGTGAGCGGCGTCGTGACCCCCCCCCGCCGATCCCACGCCGCTCGCCAGGGGTTGGTATCCAGCGAAGTGTGGTGGAGACGGAGGCGGGCTGGCCCTCAGGAGCCGGCGTCCTGCGCCGATCCCGCCGGAGCCGCGATCGTCCCGTCGTCGGTCGGCCGCGCCGTCCCGATGTCGAGCGTCCGGAGCGTCGGTACGAGCCACGCCGTCGTGCCCACGACCGCCAGTGTGAGGATCCCGCCTGCGACGACGCTCGGAACCGTCCCGAACAGCCGCGCCGCGACCCCGCTCTCGAACGCACCAAGCTCGTTGGAGGCGCCGATGAACACCCAGTTCACTGACGCGACCCGCCCGCGGATTCGTTCCGGCGACAGGACGCGCAGAATCGTGTTGCGGATGACCATGCTCACCCCATCGGTCACGCCGGCGAAGAACAGCGCCACGAGGGAAACGGCAAAGATCGTCGAGCTCCCGAACACGATCATGCTCACGCCGAATCCGGCGACGCAGATCAGGAGCGTCCGACCAGCATGGCGGCTCGGCGGCCGGCGGGTCGCGACCAGCATGACGAGCAGCGCCCCGACCGACGGCGCCGTCCGGAGCACCCCGAGCCCGACCGATCCGACGTGGAGGATGTCGGTGGCGAAGATCGGCAGCAGCGCGATCGCCCCGCCGAAGAAGACGGCGAACAGATCGAGGGCCATCGATCCGATCAGGGCCGGAGTCCGGCGGACGTAGCGGATCCCGCCGAGCAGGCTCTGGAGCATCGGCTCGCCCGCGATCGGCTCCGGGATCGGCTTGCGCCCGATCAGGGCGAGGCAGCCCGTCGAGATCGCCAGCAAAGCGGCGATCGCGGCGTACGTCAAGGGGATGCCGACGACGGCGATCGCGATCCCGCCGGCCGCCGGTCCGAGGATGGCGCCGCCCTGGCTGACGCTGCTCAACATGGAGACGCCGCGGGCCGCTTCCTCGCGCGGCACGACCTGCGCCTCGAGGGCGGTCAGCGCAGGACGCTCGAAGCCGCTCGCGATCCCGGTCGCGAAGATCACGGCCAGGATCGCCGCGAGGCTCAGGGCGCCACTCGCGGACAGCCCGGCGAGGGCCACGGCGGACAGGGTCACGATGGCGCTCGCGATCACGACGATCGCCCGCCGGTCGCGGCGATCGGCGACGTGGCCACCGAACAGGACCAGGGAGAGCGCCGGGATCGCCTCGACCAGGCCCAGCCAACCGAGCGACAACGGGTCGTGGGTGAGCTCGTACGTCTGGAATGCGACCGCGGTCGCGAGAGCGCTCACCGCGAGGGCGTTGGTCGCGCGGGCGCCGAGGAGGGCCCGGAACTCGCGCCGGTCGAGGAGCGGACGCGGGGCTATCACAGCCGGGCCGGGTGGTGCAGGTTGGGCGCGGCCGCCGGGCTCAACCGCCGGGTGGGGCCGTCTCGGTCTCGGCCGGGGTCGGCGCCGGCGGGGCCGAAGATTCCTCGAGCGGACCCAGCCCGTGGAGTTCGACCAAAACCGTGCGCCCGCCGCGCGGGCCCTGCTGGTCGGCGGCGAAGCGCGCATTGCCGCTGAGGTAGCGGCCGTCACGGGTCTTGCCGAGGAGAACGCCCTCGGTCGAGCCGTGCCCGGTCTTCATCAGGACACGCGCCGACCACTGCTCGCTGCCGGCGTCGTCCTCCCAGAGATCGATCGTGCAGCTGCCGATCGGGATTTCACCGAGGGTGACCTGGAGCAACTCGAAGCGGCGATGCCTGCGAACCATACGTGTCCACGGTAGCAGGATGGAGTCCGGTAGGCCGGTTCGAGCCGGATCACGGTCTGCCTGCTGGCGATGGACGGTCCTGGCCGACATCGATCGAACCTTCACGGCGAACGCCGCGTCGTAGATCGTCGTCAGCCTAGGAAGCGGAGATGGAGCGGTAGACGGGGTTCGAACCCGCGACATTCAGCTTGGGAAGCTGACACTCTGCCAACTGAGTTACTCCCGCTCGGAGCAGCGTGCACCGGCCATGCCGTCAGTTGCGCGCAGAGACTACCACCGCTGGCGCCGGGCAGGAGTTGACGAGATTCCGACGCAACCCCTCATCCCGCCTCCCAGCTCCACGACCCGTGCGCCGCCTGACGAGTGGCCGTTGACGACTCCTCACCTGAGGAGGTACGGAACAAGGCCGCGATCGTCGCCGCGTCCGCCGGGCGAGCAAAGAAGTAGCCCTGGCCGAACCGGCACCCGAGTTCCCGCACCAGAGCGATCTGGGCCGGCTCCTCGATGCCCTCGGCGATCGTCGGAAGGCCCACCGCGCTGCCGAGGCCGATGATCGTCCGTGCCAGCGCGCCGCCTGGCCCCGGGTCGGCCGACGCCGCCGCGACGAACGAGCGGTCCACCTTGAGAACGTCGATCGGGAACCGCGACAGGTACGTGAGCGATGAGTAGCCGGTCCCGAAGTCGTCGATCGCGAGCTGGACCCCGATGTCCTTGAGGCGCTGGAGTGAGACGGCTGCAGCGGCGACGTCATCGACGAGGAGCGACTCGGTCATCTCCACCGTGAGGCACCCGGCCGGGAGTCCGGATCGGCCCAGGGCGGCTTCGACGTCACCGACGAGCGTGTCGTCCTGGAGCTGTCGCGGCGACACGTTGACGCTCAAGCCGAACGCCGGTCCGACGACGCCGTCGCGGATCCAGGCGGCGACCTGGTGGCAGGCATCGCCGAGGACCCAGCGGCCGATCGGGACGATCAGCCCGCTTTCCTCGGCAACGGGGATGAACTCGCCGGGGAGGACGAGGCCGCGCATCGGATGGCGCCACCGGACGAGCGCCTCGACGGCGGTGATCGCGCCGTCCGTCAGGGCGACGATGGGCTGGTAGTGGACGACGAGCTCGTCGTGGAGCAGCGCTCGCTCGAGCTCGGCCCGAACGGTGAGCCGCCGCATGGCGTGCTCATGCATCTCGGTCCGGAACAGCTCGGCCCGGTTCTTGCCACTGGTCTTCGCCGCGTACATCGCGAGGTCGGCGTTGCGGAGCAGCTCCTCGGCACTGACACCGATCGCGCCTTCGAGCGCGTCCGCAATTCCGATCGTGGCACTGATCTGGACCAGGTTCCCGCCCAGCCCGAACGGGCGTCGAAGCGCCTGGAGGACGCGATCCGCGACCTCGTTTGCTGTCGCGGACGTCCGGGGGTTCGGGATCAGCACGGCAAACTCATCGCCGCCCAGCCGGGCCGCCGTGTCCTCCGTTCGGAGACAGGACCGGATCCGCTCGGCGACCGCCGTCAGCAGATCGTCGCCGGTCGCATGGCCCAGGCTGTCGTTGATCGTCTTGAAGTCGTCGAGATCGACGAACAGGACCGCGACACCCGTCGTCGCTTCGTCGGTCACGACGGCGTCGAGGCGTTCGAGGAACAGCGTCCGATTCGGCGCGCCCGTCAGGGCATCGTGGAAGGCCTGGTGTCGAAGCGCATCCTCGGCTCGGACGCGCTCGCCCATCTCGGCCTCCAATCGAAAGTAGGCCTTCGCGAACTCGTCCTTGAGGCGCCGTCGAAGGAGCAGCCCGAGGATGGCCGCGAGGGCGCCGATCGCCACCGCGACCACGACCATGACGAGCTGGGAGCTCGCCTGGGTCGCGAGCGAATCCGATGTCGAGGCGAAGTATTCGATCTCGAGGCGGTCATAGAGGCCCTTGATCTCGCGCTCGAGAGTGGCAAGGGGCCCGCCCAGCTCGAGGCTGAGGGGCTTCGGATCCTCATTCGCGGCGATTGCCCCGGACAGACGACGACCGATCTCCGCCGCGTCGGCCCGGATGCGCTCCACCGTCTCCTCGGCATCCGGTCGGGCGCGCGCCGCGACGACGACGTTGTCGAGCACGCTGACCACGATCGCTCGTTGTGTGTCGACCGTGACCCACGACCGCTCGGAGCCGGCCGCGAGCTGGTCCAGCTCGATATTGAGCCGAAGCACCTCGCGCTGGACGTTGGCCAGACTCGTGACGAGCGTCGAAGTCGCCCCGAATCGCTGGGTCGTCTCCGCGCCGCGAAGATAGGACAGGACCAGGACGATCTCGATCACCCCGATCATGACCGCGAGGATCGCGGCCCCGGTGCGCTCTCGCGTCGAGAAGCGATCCCGTCTCGGCACCACCCCGGTCATCGGACCTCGATGGTCGTGATCTGCCAGATCCAGAGGTCCTTGTGTTTCAGGACGTCGATCGATGGGTCGCCCGGAAAGACGATCCGGGTTGGCCCTTTCTCCTCGATGGACATTGGATGGCCGCCCGTCCGGGTCGCAAGCATGATCGGCCAGCGGCGGGCGTCCGCGATCGACAGGTCGACCTGGTAGTCGTCGAGGGCGGTGATGCGGAGGGTCGTCGCATCGGTCGCTGCTCCGCTCGCCGCAAGGAGGTCGGTCAGAAGGAGCCCGGTGAACTCGAGGTCCGCCTCGAGCCACGGATCACGAGCGGTGTAGCGGATCAGGCCCATGTGCTCGAGGTCCGCAACCCCGAGGACGAGACCCTTCGCCTGGTTTGTGGCGCTGATCCGGCCACTCATCGTTAGGGCCGGAACCGCCGGGATCGGGATCGCGCCGACGATCCCGACGGATGCCGCGGTAACGCGCGCATACGCGGCCTTGGCG
>JACDAH010000122.1 GCA_013695505.1 Chloroflexota bacterium
AGGGCGTCGCAGACGCGTTCGAAGCCGAGTTCAAGAAGCGCGGTGGCAACGTCGTCAAGCACGACGCGGCCCCCAAGACGACGACCGACTACGTCTCGATCATGACCGCCGCCAAGGCGCTCAACCCCGAGTCGATGTACTTCGGCGGCGTCACCGCGACCGGCGGCGCCCGGATCCTCCTGGCCGCTCAGCAGGCCGGCCTCGGCGACGTCCCGTACGTCGGCCCCGACGGCATCAACGACGGCTCCGGCGAGACCAAGGACTCGTTCCTGAACCTCGCGGCGAGCGCCGCCAAGACCTCCTACAGCACCCTCGCGGGCATCGGCGACTTCCCCGGTCGCGCCCAGTTCGAGGCCGACTACAAGAACGAGTACAAGGCCAGCCCGACCGGCTACGCCGGGACCGGCTTCGCCTGCGCCCAGGTCGTCATCAACGCCCTGGAGCGGGCCGGCGCCACCAGCCCCAAGGATCCGACGGCACTCCGTGAGGCCGTTCGCGCGGCCGGCACGGACACGGCGGCCAAGTACACGACGATCGTCGGCGACATCACCTTCGATGCCAACGGCGACACCAGCCAGAAGATCGTCTCGATCTACTCGGTCGACGCTGCCGGCGCAAACGGCAAGGGCGACTGGAAGTTCGAGACCCAGGTCGACTACGCCGCGAAGTAGTCCACGCGGACGAATGAAGGCCGGGGATCATCGGATCCCCGGCCTTCGCTCACCGTCATCATCACCGTCATCATCACCGTCGTCGTCACCGTCGTCGTCACCGTCCCGCCAATCCCGTTGATTCGAGGGATCACCGCGTGACCGCCCACGGCAGTCCGGCCCATCAGCCTCGCCGCTTCGGGCGGGGACTTCGCTACGTCGTCTTCTCGATCGTCGCGATCGCGGTGTATGCGATCGTCCTGTGGCGCGTCCTCGTGATGGGCGGCGCGCTCGCCGCAGAGACCAATCTCGTTGGCGCGATCGGCCAGGCTCTGACCCGCTTCGACGACGTCGGCAACCGCTTCCTGTCCCAGGCGATCCAGCAGACCGTCAACGCCCTGTCGATCGGGGCGATCTACGCTCTGATCGCGCTCGGCTACACGATGGTCTACGGGATCATCGAGCTGATCAACTTCGCCCACGGCGACATCTTCATGGTCGGCGCGTTCATGTCGGTCGTGTTCCTCGGCGGGATCATGGGCCAGAGCGGCCAGGTCGATAACCTGCCGTTCCTCGCGGTCCTCCTGATCGGCGCCCTCGTCTTCACGATGCCCCTGATCGGCCTCTTGAACGTGGGGATCGAGCGGCTCGTCTATCGGCCGCTCCGGAGCGCGCCTCGGCTCGCCCCGCTGATCACGGCGATCGGCGTGTCGTTCATCCTCCAGAACATCGCCCTGGTCATCGCCGGCAGCGGTGACCGTCGCTCGCCCCAGATCTTCCCGCTGGGTGCCCAGCTCAACATCGCGGGCGCCTCGATCTCGGTGCTCTCGATCTTCATCTTCGTCCTGTCGCTGAGCTTGATGCTCGGGCTCCAGGCGTTCGTGACGCGGACCCGCCTCGGCCGGGCGATGCGGGCGACCGCCCAGGACCGCGAGGCCTCGGCGCTGATGGGCGTCGACATGAACCAGACGATCGCCCTGACCTTCCTCCTCGGTGGCATGCTCGCCGCCGCCGCTGGCGTCGTCTGGGGCCTGCGCTTCGGCTACGTCCGCCAGGACCTGGGCTTCAACGCCGGCCTGAAGGCATTCACGTCGGCCGTCCTCGGCGGGATCGGCAACATCACCGGCGCGGTGCTCGGCGGTTTCGTGATCGGGTTCATCGAGAACTTCGCCTCGTCTGTCGGACAGTCCCGCTGGTCGGAGTTCCTCGTGTTCATGGTCCTGACCTTCGTCCTGATCTTCAAGCCGTCGGGCCTGTTCGGCCAGGCGACGGGAGACCGCGCATGACCGCCACCGCCCGACCGGCCGCCCCGCCGCCCGTTCGCAGCGGATTGTCCCGGCTGCGCGACGTGGCGGATCTCCACCGCTCCACCACGATCATCGTGGTCATGGTCGTGCTGACCGTGGCGATGTATTTCCTGCCGGGCTTCCCGCCCCTGTCGATCGTCCAGCAGCCCGGAACGTGGTACGACTCGTTTGCGAACGCCGGCGTGTTCGTGCTGCTCGCGATGGGCCTCAACGTCGTCATCGGGATGGCCGGCCTGTTGGACCTCGGCTACGCCGCGTTCTTTGCGATCGGCGCCTATGCGTACGCCTACAGCAACTCGCCGTTCAGCCACCAGGATCTGCCGTTCCTCCCGATGCTGGTCATCGGCGCGTTCGTGGCCGCGGTCTTCGGGATCCTGCTCGGCGCGCCGACCCTCCGGCTGTGCGGCGACTACCTCGCAATCATGACGCTCGGCTTCGGGGAGATCGTCCCGATCGTGTTCCAGAATCTCGACGAGTACACCGGCGGGACGAACGGCATCGGCGGCATCTACCGGCCCGAGCCACTGCCCTTTCTCGGTTCGTTCACCGCGATCACGCCGTTCAACTACTTCATCGTGATGGTCGTGATCGTGACGGTCGCGATGATCCTGCTCTATCGGTTACAGGATTCCCGGATCGGGCGAGCCTGGAATGCGATCCGGGAGGACGAGCTGGCGGCCGCGGCGAACGGCATCAACACGGTCACCACGAAGCTCCTCGCGTTCGCGCTCGGGGCGACGACCTCGGGCCTGGCCGGCGTCTTCAATGCCTCGAAGCTGACGATCGTGTCGCATGACCAGTTCATGTTCACGGTGTCGTTCACGGTCCTGGCCATGGTCATCATCGGCGGGATGGGCAACATCTGGGGCGTGGCCGTCGGCGCCTTCGTCGTGTACATGATCCAGGTCGTCATCCTGAAGAACATCAACGGCGTGATCGAAACGCTCGGCATCCCCGACTTCACCCTTCCGCTCATCAATCTCCATGTCGACCTCAAGAACGTGCCGTTCGTCCAGTTCCAGTTCCTGCTCTACGGCATCGCCCTGGTGCTGATGATGCTGCTCCGCCCCGAGGGCCTGTTCCCGAGCCAGCGACGGCGCCAGGAGCTGCACATCGCGGAGGAGTACGACGAGGGCGGCGAGACGAGCGCCGTTCCCGTCCTCCCGGCCCTCGTGGAATCGCCGGCGCCCCAGCCGGATCCGAGCTCCTCGTCCGCTGAGGAGGATCGGCCATGACCGACGTCCTCCACGCCGCGAAGGTCACGAAGCGGTTCGGCGGCTTGATCGCCGTCAACAACGTCGAGTTCACGATCCCCGAGAAGGCGATCGTGAGCCTGATCGGGCCGAACGGAGCCGGCAAGACGACGTTCTTCAACATCATCGCCGGGATCTACGACCCCACCGCCGGCCGGATCGAATTCGGCGGAACGCCGATGATCGCTCGGCCCAGGCGGGCCTGGCTCGAGCCCGTCCTGTGGATCCTGCCGCCGGTCCTGCTCGCCACCGTGCTGTTCCTGATCGGCCAGAACAACCCGATGCTAGAGATCATCGGGATCGTCGCGATGATCGCGACGCTCGTCGTCGTCCTGGTGATCGGGGTGTCGCGGCCGCCGTGGTACAACCGGCTGCTCATCCGGCTCGGCATCTTCAAGAGCGCTCGGCCGAACGACATGGTCGTTGCCGGACTCGGCCGGACCTTTCAGAACATCCGCCTGTTTCAGAACATGACGGCGCTCGAGAACGTTCTCGTGGGGATGCACTGCCGGCTGAAGACATCCTGGATCGACGCGCTTCTGTCGACGCCCCGCGAC